>NZ_JBMRGJ010000017.1:0-87967 GCF_049384325.1 Stenotrophomonas sp. CASM114
CTTCTGGATGTTGCCGGCCGCTGGCCGGCAACATCCAGAAGCACCCGATGCCGGCCAGCGGCCGCCACTACCGGGCCAGGGTCCACCCCTTCTGCACGCCGCAGGGGGATAATGGGGGCCCACGTCGGGCCGGTCGCCGCCATGAAAGAACTCACCCTGGACTCTGCTGTCGCCACGCTCCGCGCCGGCGGCGTGATCGCCTATCCGACCGAAGCGGTCTGGGGCCTGGGCTGTGATCCCTCGCATGAGGCGGCGGTGCACATGGTGCTGCGGCTGAAGCAGCGCCCGATCGAGAAGGGCATGATCCTGGTCGCCGCAGAATTGTCGCAGCTGGAGGGCTGGGTGCGCCTGCAGGCGTTGCCCGATGCCCGCCAGCGCGCGGTGCTGGCCAGCTGGCCGGGTGCCAACACCTGGATCCTGCCGGCCGGTCCGCGCGCCCAGCCCTGGATTACCGGCGAGCACAGCGGCATCGCCGTGCGCATCAGCGCGCACCCGCTGGTCGCCGCCCTGTGCCGCGCCTGGGGGGGGCCCCTCGTCTCCACCAGCGCCAACCTGGCCGGTGAACCACCGGCACGCAGCCGTGCCGAGCTGGATCCACGCCTGCTGCGCCTGCTCGATGGCATCCTCGATGGCGAAACCGGCGGCCTGGCCCAGCCCACCCCGATCCGCGACGCGCTCAGCGGCAACGTGCTGCGCTCCTGAGCGGACGATTGCACTGCCACCCACAATCACGCACCCTGCCGCCATGAACCTGCTGCGCACCGCCCTGGGCCTGTGCCTGCTGCTGCCATGGACCGCATCGGCCGCCGAGGACGTGCGCGTCTACCGCTGCGTCGCCAGCAATGGCGCCGTGGCCCTGCAGGACAGGCCCTGCAGCAGCGGCCGGCAGGAGGTGCGTGACCTGCAGCGCCCGCGCGATCCGGCACCCCGGGTGGTGCGCAGTGACGCCCCTCCCGCGGTGCCCAGCGAGGTTCCGGTGATGCGCGATCGCGAAGTCCGCCACGTCTACATCCAGCCGCCACAACCGTTGTACGAGTGCGTGAGCGACGACGGTCGCCGCTACACCAGCGACAGCAACGAGGGCAATCCGCGCTGGGTCCCGTTGTGGACCAGCGTGTGGCTCCCGCACGGGCACCACGGCGCGGTCCATCCCGGTCCGCGCCCGGGCTTCGGCACGCCGGTCGGTGCGCCGATCGGTGAAGGCGCAGGCTACCGGCCGCCTGCGGTGGGCGTCGGCGTGCAGGTGCCGGCCGGCAGCGTGCTGGTCCGTGACAGCTGCCATGCGCTGCCGCCGCAGGACGTCTGTGCGCGCCTGCGTGACCGCCGCTGGGAACTGGACCGCCGTTACAACAGCGCGCTGCAGAGTGAGCGCACCGCCATCAGCAATGAACAGCGCGGCATCGACGCGCGCCTGTCGCGGGACTGCGAACGCTGAGCGCGATGCCTGCCTGGGCATGTACGCTGTGCGCATGAAGAACCTGATCTGGCTGGCCCTGGGCCTGTTCGCCGGCAACGCGTTGGCCGACGACGGGGTGATCTACCGTTGTACCTCCAGCAGCAGCGATGTGCCCACCCTGCAACGCACGCCCTGCCCTGCCGGCAGCAAGCAGCAGGTGGTGAGGGTGCCGGCCAGTGCTCCGCCGGCGCCGGCCTCAGCGGCACCCGTGCCGGCCGCGCCCGGACCGGCCGCGGCCACTGCGCCGTCCGTTCCCGCACCCGCGCCTCGTCGCCCCGGCGAAGGACGCACGATCATGGAAGCTGGCATGGTCGAACGCGAAGGCGGCGATCTGATACTCGACAGTGCATCGCTGCCACGCCAGGCCGATGCCGCGCCGGACAGCAATGCGCCGCCGAAGCCGCCGCTGCCACCGATCTTCCAGTGCACCGACAGCCAGGGCGGTGGCTACCTGCACGAATACGAAGCCGCCCCCGGGCGCTGCGAACTGATGACCGTGCAGGGACTGGGCGGCGCCACGCCGGTCAATGCCGCCGGCTGCGAAGTGGTGCGCGACCGCTGCGAGGAACTGCCGGACGCGCAGCGCTGCAGCAGCTGGCAGCAACGCTTCCGCGACGCACGTGGCCGTGAGCGGTTCGCCTCGCCGGAAAACCGCGACAACGCCCGTGCGGAACGCGAACGGCTGCAGGGCGTGCTGGAGGCCAGCAACTGCCCGGTACCGGGGTGACAGCCACCCGGTAGTGCCGGCCGCTGGCCGGCAATCGCAGGATCTTCAAATGATTCCAGTTGCCGGCCAGCGGCCGGCACTACCTTTTGGAAGATCAGAACCCGTAGCGCAGGAAGCCGCCATCCACCGCGATGCATTCGCCGGTGACATAGCTGGCCGCCGGCAGGCACAGGAAGCCGACGGCTGCGGCCACTTCCTCCGGCTCGCCGATGCGGCGCATCGGCGTGCGGTTGATCACTTCCTCGTAGTAGTCCGGGTCCGACAACGGACCGGACGTGCGCCGCGTGCGGATGTACCAGGGCGCCACCGCGTTGACCCGGATGCCATCCTCGGCCCACTCGACGGCCAGGTTGCGGGTCATCTGGTGCATCGCCGCCTTGGTCATGCCATAGACCACGCCACTGCGCACATGGGTCAGCCCGGACACGCTGCCGACATTGACGATCGACGACGACGCGTGCCGGGCCAGCAGCGGATGCGCGTAGCGCGACAGCTCGAAGGCCGAGAACAGGTTGGTCTCGAAGATCTTGCGCCATTCGTCCTCGGAATATTCCGTGGCCGCCTTGGTGACGTTGCCACCGGCATTGTTGACCAGGATGTGCAGGCCATCGCTGTGATCTTCCACCCAGTCCAGGATCTGCCGACGGTCCTCGTCATCGGAGACATCGGCCGCCAGCGCGTGCACCTGGTGCTGCGGATAGACATCCAGCAGTTCGTCGCGCGCCGTTTCCAGCATGTCGATGTCGCGGCCGACGATCATCAGATCGGCGCCGAGGCCAGCCAGTTCGTGCGCAATGGCCAGGCCAATACCGGCGCTGGCACCCGTGATCAGGGCCGTCTGGCCGTCCAGGCGCCACCGTTGCTGGGTCATGAGTCCTCCGGGGCCGCGCCCGCTGTGTTTCGATGCCGCAAGGATACGCGCTCACGGCAGCGCTCGGCCGGGGATGCGACACTTGCCCATACGCCCACCGCGGAGAGCCGCCATGCGCATCCTGATCCTGTCCACGTCGCTGCTGGCCAGCCTGCTGCTGGCGGCCTGCCAGCGGCCGCCCACGCCCAACCCGGAGAAGCCACCGGTGCCACGAGCGATGTCGCGTGCGATCAACGACCCGCTGGACCGCGCCAAGGACGTGCAGAAAACCGTCGATGATGCCGCTGCGCGTGAGCGCAAGGCCGAAGCCGACGCGACGCAATGACCTGTGGGGTCAGAGACCTGTGTGCTGCCAAGGAATCCGACCCCATGAACGAAAACGCCCGGCCAGAGCCGGGCGTTTTCATTCGGTACCGTTGCCGATCAGAATCCGCAGAAGCAGTACGCCAGCGCCTTCACCGGAGCGCCATTGCCCTTCTCGCGGGCCGCGTTCTCGACGAAGCGCAACTGAGTGTCCACTTCCGGCATCGTGCGTGCCAGCATCATCCGCGCCATCCCCGAATCAGACAGCATCCAGGCACCGGCGCGGCTGCCGGCGAAACCGCTGACGAACTGCGCGAACGGCGTCGCCGCCTTCTCGATGTAGCGCACGCGGTAGGCATCAGCCTTGCCCAGCTTGGCACGGCTGGCGGCATCGGCCACGGCATCCTTCAGGCCACCGAAGGCATCGACCAGGCCACGTTCCTTGGCCTGCGCACCGCTCCACACGCGGCCACGCGCCACTTCGTCGACGGCCTCGACCGGCTTCTTGCGGGCGTCGGCGACGCGACCGGTGAAGTCGGCGTAACCCTTGTTGATCACCGACTGGATGACCTGGCCAACGGCCGGATCCATCGGGCGGGTGACATCGAACGCACCCGCGAAACGGGTGGTGCCGACACCATCGGTGTGCACGCCGATCTTGTCCAGCGCGCGGCTGAAGTTCGGCACCATGCCGAAGATGCCGATCGAACCAGTGATGGTCGACGGATCGGCATAGATGCGATCGGCATTCATGCTGATCCAGTAGCCACCGGAGGCGGCCAGGTCGCCCATCGACACCACCACCGGCTTGCCGGCGGCCTGCAGGGCCACCACTTCGCGGCGGATCTGCTCGGAGGCGAACACTTCACCGCCCGGCGAATCCACCCGCAGCACGACCGCCTTCACGTTCTCGTCGTCACGCGCGGCACGCAGCAGCGCCGAGGTCGACTCGCCACCGATGCGGCCGGCCGGCAGGTCACCGCCACTGATTTCGCCGGCGGCCACCACCACGGCCACCTGCGGACGCGAGTCCACCGGGTTGCGGCGCGCGTCGAGCAGGGCCAGGTAGCGGCCGAAGTCAACGTTGCGGAAACCACCGTCGGCATCCTCGTCGGCCACGCCGCGCTCGATCATCAGATCCTCGAATTCCTCGCGGGTCTTCAGCGCGGTCACCAGCTTCTGCTGCAGGGCGAACTTGGCCAGGTCACCACCGGCGGCAGCGATGCCTTCCGGCAGGGTGTCGATGCCGGCGGCCAGCTGTGCCGGATCCAGGCGGCGGGCCTTGGCGATGTCGCCCAGGTAGCGCTGCCACACGTCGTTCATCCAGAACAGGTCGGCTTCCTTGGAGGCCGGCGACGCCGCGTCGAGCACGTACGGCTCGGCCGCGGACTTGTACTCGCCCACCTTGAACAGGTGCACGTCCACGCCCAGCTTGTCCTGCAGGCCGGTGCGGAAGTACTGGCGGTAGCGGCCGAGGCCTTCGAGCACGACCGAACCCATCGGGTCCAGGTAGACCTCGTCGGCCTGCGCGGCCAGCAGGTACTGCGACTGGCCCATGCTCTCGCTGTAGGCCACCAGCTGCTTGCCGGAGGCGCGCAGGTCCTGCAGCGCGGCGGCCACCTCACGCAGCGAGGCGAAACCGGACGGCTGCAGCTTGTCCAGCTCCAGCACCACGCGTTCGATCTTCTTGTCTTCCTTGGCCGACTCGATCACCCGCAGCAGATCGCGCAGCTGGATCTCCTCGGCGCCGTTGTCACCCACCGCCTTGGCCAGCGCGCGGCTGACCGGGTCGGCGCTGAACTGCTCGACCAGGCGGCCTTCCGGCGCGATCACGAGCGTCGTGCGGTCCTGCAGCGACTTGCTGGCACCGGCACCCATGCCGGCGGCGATGACGAACATCACCAGCAGCAGGAACAGCAGGCCGAAGAACACCAGGTTGAGGATCAACCGGCGGGTGAAGTTCATGACGTCCCACAGCCCGATGAAGAAACTGGCGACGGGGTTGCGACGCGCCGGGGGCAGCGGGGGCACGGGTTGATTCATGGAACGCTCCGGATGGCTTCTTGCCGTGGTACCAGCATAGCCGGTGCCGCGTGATGCAGCATCGGACACAAGTCAGGGGATCGCCCGTCACGGGTGAACGTGGCGGGCGGGAAGATCAGGACAGCGCGGATTGCCCGATGCGCTGGCTGCTGCGGCGCAGGCGCCAGCCCATCAGGATGGCAGCGGCGGTCAAGCCGACGATCAGGCCGATCCACATGCCCTGCGGGCCCATGCCCAGCCCCAGGCCGAGCCCGGCGCCGAGCGGCATGCCCAGGCCCCAGTACGCGAACATGGCGATGAACATCGGCACGCGGGTGTCCTTCAGGCCGCGCAGCGCGCCGGCCGACAGCACCTGGATGCCGTCCGGGAACTGGAAGGTGGCCGCGTACAGCAGCAGGGTCGAGGCCAGGCCGGCCACCGCCAGGTCGTTGGTGTACACACCGACGATGGCATCGTGGCCGAACAGCAGCACCGCCGCCGACAACGTCTGCGTGCCCATGATGATCGCGTAACCGGCCCAGGCCGCACGCCGCACGCCGAAGCCGTCACCACGGCCGACCGCATGGCCGACGCGCACGGTGGTGGCCTCGGCCACGCCCATCGGGATCATGAAGCACAGCTGCGCGACATTGATCGCGATCTGGTGCGCAGCGGCTTCGTTGGCACCAAGGCGGCCGATCAGCAGCGCGGTGACGATGAACAGGCCGCCCTCCATCAGCACGGTGATGCCGATCGGCAGGCCGGTGCGCAGCAAGTCCCAGATCGCCTTCCAGCGCGGCCCTTCGAAATGCGAGAACAGCTGCAGATGGGCGAAGCGCCTGGTGAACCACAGGTAGGTGGCGAAGGCGATCGCCTGCAGCCACATCATCACCGCCGAGGCGATGCCCAGGCCTTCGGCGCCCATTTCCGGGAAGCCGAGCTTGCCGTTGGCCAGCACATAGCCCATCGGTGCCAGCACCAGCAGGCCACCGAAGCCGAGCAGCATCGTCGGCAGCGTCCAGTGCATGCCTTCACTGAGATAGCGCATGCAGAAGTACAGGGTCAGCGCAGGTCCGCCCCAGCGCACCGCATGCAGGAACGCGGTCGCCCCCGGCACGATGTCCGGCGCGATGCCGAACGACGGCAGCAGCGGCGGCACCACGGTGAGGAAGGTGAACATGATCAGGCCCAGCCCCAAGGCCAGCCACAGTGCCTGGCGGAACAGCGGGCCGATCTCGCGCTCGCGGCCGGCGCCATGCAGCTGCGACACCGAGGCGGTGAGCGAGATCAGGGTGCCGATCGGAATCAGCATCGGCAGCCACAGCAGCGCCGTACCGATGGTGACGGCGGCCAGTGTGGCCGTGGCGTGGTGGCCGGCAATCACGTTGTCGACGAAGGAGATCAGACCGGTGGACACATGGCCCAGCACAAGCGGCAGGGCGAGCAGACCGGTGGCGCCGACTTCCTTGCTGAAGCGCGGCGTGGAGGTTGCAGTAGACATAAGGTGCTTGACGCGAACTGCGGTTGCGCGCGAAGGGCACAGGCACCGGGTTGCGGGCGCCCATCTTACGCGGGCGGCGCCAGCATTCCCATGACATGGCGTGAATGCTGGGTTTCAGCCGCCCCACACAAAAAGGGGACGGAGGGGATTAAGTCGTTTCAGGCCCGCTAGTGCCGGATGCGACTTAATCCCCTCCGTCCCCTTTTTTTACTGGCCGGCCTGGCGCTTGAGCCAGCTGTCGCGCTCGGCGGCGGGCACGGCGAGGAAGGCGCTGCGCACTGCGTCGCGTTCCTGCGGTGGCGTTCGCTGCGCGACCAGAGTCAGCTGGGCCAGCTGCGCCGGGCTGAGCTGGCGCAGTACGGCCAGCGCGGTCTCGCGCTGTTCCGGCGGCACGAAGCCGAACAAGCCATGCAGCTTGGGGAATTCCAGGCCCAGTTGCGGGCCCAGCCGCCACCCGTCGCGGAACGCCTGGTCCTGGTCGCGGAACTGTTGGCGCAGGCGCTGCTGCTGGTCCGCAGGCAGCGCATTGAATCGCGCAGCCGCCTGGCGGATGCGCTCGCGCTCTCCTTCCGGCAGCGCGCGCCAGGCGGCGTAGTCGGCGCGGCGCTGGCGCTGCTGCTGCGCATCGAGCTGGGCGAAGCCAGAGGGTGCTGCCGTCGACGGTGCTGGCGAAGCCAGCGGCGTGGCCGGCGACGTCGGTGGCGGCAACGGCACGTTCAACGATTGCGGCGCGGCAGACAGCGACAAAGGCAGGGCCAGCAGCAGGCTGGCGAACACGGACTTATTCATCGGCAGCAGCGGTTTCCAGCGTGGCACTGGCCGGCTCGGGCCGGCTCGGCCTGGATTGCGATTCATCCACCGGCAGCGGGCCGCCCGCGGCAGTCCACGCGTACAGGTCGGCATCGGCGACCAGCGGGTAGTCACGATCGGCCAGCATCGCTGCGTCGTCCGTGGCCTGGGCCGTGGTCGCATCCGGCGTGGCGTCGACCTTGCTGGGTGGCAGGGCTTCCACCGTCACCGGACCGGCTTCGCCCACCACTCCCTCCGGCAGCGGTGCATCACCGCCGAAGGAATGCCCCTGCCAGTGGCGCCAGCCCAGCGCTGCGGCCAACAGTATCGCCACGGTCGCCAGCAGGATCAGCGGACCGCGCCAACGTGGCTTGGCGTTCGTGCGACGGCGCTTGCCATTGGCGGCCGCCCGCTCATCGCGCTGCGGTGCGCGCCAGCTTGGGGTCGGGGCTTCATTGTGGGCGGTCGCGGCGGCGGGTTGCTGCAGCTGCTGCAGGCGCGCGGCCGGCAACTCACGGATACGCGCCTGCACCTGTTCGGCCAACTGGCGCCAGGCCGAGGCATCCGGCTGGCCGTGGGCATCACGCGGGCAGGCGTCGGCCAGCAGGTGCTGGTAGCCGGCCTCGTCCTGGTCGAGCACGCGCATGGCGATGCCCTCGTCCAGGCTGCCCCCCACCCGCAGCAGCAGCGCAAGGCGCGGCAGCGGCGGCATCGCGCCCAGCACGGCCAACGGCGGCAGCCACTGCCCGCCCACCGGCTCGCGCAGCGCCTGGCGCTGGCCCAGAAGGGTCCAGAAGCGGGTCGGCCACTGCGCCATCGGCAGGTCGCTGGCCACTGCGGCAAAGGCGCGCATCACCGCCACCAGGGTCTGCTCGGCGCGCGCGGCATCGCCGCACTGCAGTTCAGCGACCACCAGGGCACGGCGCTCGACGCCACGCAGGAACGCCGACAGCGCGCCGGCCGCGGTCGAGGAAACAGGGGCGGGCACAGCCGTCATCGGTCACTCCAAAGGTCTGCCGGCATGATAGCGGCAGGCCATCGACGCCCGTAGGACTTGCGCCCACAGGCACTTCGTGCTGCAGGTTGTGCACAGCACCACGCCCCCTCCGGCGAAAACTGTGGCTTCGGGCTGAATTCACTCTGTTTCAGCATTGTTTCACACTTAAGATATTGATTTTATTGTCCTTTGTTGTGTGGCGATTTTTTGACCAACCCAAGCGTGAGGCCGTCGCCATCGGCCTTCTACGTTTCCGATGGCCGTTAACGCACAACGTTATCCACAGAACATGTGGATAAGACTGAATCTCCAATGGACACCGATATTTAGGTGACATTTATGATTCAACGGGCGCCGCCCCGCCGCTCCCGCTGCTGCCATTCGCGCGCGCATGGCCCGTTACACTGGCCCGATGCTTTCACCGATTCCGACCCTGCAGGTCGCCCTGCCTGTCCCCCTGCCCCGCCTGTTCGACTACCTGTCGCCGGAGGGCGATGCCCCGGCGCTCGCGGTCGGCTGCCGCCTGAAGGTGCCGTTCGGCAACCGGGAGCTGGTCGGTGTGGTGGCAGGGCACGGCCAGACCGACGACGGCCAGGGACTGCGCCAGGCCTTGGCCTGGTGCGACCCGCAGCCGCTGCTGCAGGGGGAGCTGTGGCAGAGCCTGCAATGGCTGGCGCGCTACACCCATGCGCCACTGGGCGAGGTGCTGAGCACCGCCCTGCCCGGCCCGCTGCGCCATGGCGAGGTCCTGCCCGACACACACCACTGGGGTTGGCAGCTGACCACCGAAGGCCACGCCCAGCGTGAAAAGCTGCGCGCCGGCAGCCGTCCACGGCAACTGGCCGAGCTGCTGGCCGAAGCCATCGTGGATGAGGACGTGCTGGGCGAACGCATGCAGGACTGGCGCACCGCCGCGCGCAGCCTGGCCAAGCGCGGGCTGGCCGAGCGGGTTGCGCTGAGCGTGGCCCCCCAACACGCGCAGCCACTGCCCGGTCCCACGCTCAACCCGGACCAGGCCGAGGCGGTGGCCGCGATCAATGCCGCCGACGGCTTCCAGCCGTTCCTGCTGGATGGCGTGACCGGCAGCGGCAAGACCGAGGTCTACCTGCAGGCGATCATCCATTGCCTGGCGCAGGGCAGGCAGGCGCTGGTGCTGGTGCCGGAAATCGGCCTGACCCCGCAGACCCTGGCACGCTTCCGTGGCCGCCTCGGCATCGCCGTGCATGCGCTGCACTCGGGGTTGAACGACAACGAGCGCGCGCGCGTCTGGGCAGCGGCCTCACGCGGCGAAGCGCGCGTCATCGTCGGCACCCGCTCAGCGGTGTTCACGCCGCTGCCCCAGGCCGGCCTGCTGATCGTCGACGAGGAACACGACGGCAGCTACAAGCAGCAGGACGGCATCCGTTACCACGCGCGCGATTTCGCCCTGGTCCGGGCCAAGTCGCTGGGCGTTCCGGTGTTGCTGGGCAGTGCCACGCCCTCGCTGGAAACCCTGCACAACGCCTACGCCGGGCGTTACACCCACCTGCGCCTGAAACAGCGCGCCGGCGATGCGCGGCCACCACGCGTGCGCATCCTCGATGTACGCAAGCGCCCGCTGCATGACGGCCTCTCGGCCGATGTGCTGGCCGGCATCGGGGAGCATCTGCAGCGTGGCCAGCAGGTGCTGGTGTTCAAGAACCGCCGCGGCTACGCACCGGTGCTGCTGTGCCACGACTGCGGCTGGACCGCGCCATGCCAGCGCTGCGATGCGCCGATGACCGTGCATGGTGGCGGTCGTCGCCTGCAGTGCCACCACTGCGGCGCGCGGCAACCGGCGCCGCTGGCATGTCCGGCCTGCGGCAGCCTGGCACTGCAACCGCAGGGCATCGGTACCGAACGCCTGGAAGAACATCTCACTGCGGCCTTCGCCGACTTCCCGGTGGTGCGCATCGACCGCGGCACCACCTCACGGCGCGACGCGCTGGAACAGCAGCTGGCGAAACTGGGCGACCAGCCCGGCATCCTGGTCGGCACGCAGATCCTGGCCAAGGGCCACGACCTGCCCAAGCTGACCCTGGTGGTGGTGGTGGGTATCGATGAGGGCCTGTTCTCGGCCGACTTCCGCGCCAGCGAAAAACTGGCGCAGCAGCTGATCCAGGTGGCCGGCCGCGCGGGACGTGCGCGCGACCCGGGCGAGGTCTGGCTGCAGACCCATCACCCCGGGCACCCGCTGCTGGAAACCCTGGTGAGCGGTGGCTACCATCCGTTCGCGCAAGCCGAGTTGAACCAGCGCCAGGCGGCCGGATTCCCGCCCTTCGCGCATCTGGCGCTGATGCGCGCCGAAGCGCAGCAGGTGGAGCATGCCAATGCATTCCTGCTGGCGGCCCGGCACCTGCTGGGCGAACAGAACGTGGTCGAGGCCTACGGGCCGATGCCGGCGCCGATGCCGCGGCGGGCCGGTTACCAGCGCACGCAGCTGCTGCTGTCTGCGGTGCAGCGGCCGCCTCTGCATGGCGTGCTTTCGCAACTGGTTCCGCAGCTGTACGCGCTGCCGGAAGCACGCAAGGTGCGCTGGTCGCTGGATGTGGATCCAACGGATCTTTATTGAAGGGTCAGAGCCCACCCGTCGAGTGGGATCCGACCCCGATGCCCTGGGGTCGGATCCCTTTTCGCCGAAAAGGGCTCTGACCCCGGACGCCTTCGCTTACGTCAGCGGCGACATCACGCCGCGCTGGTAGGCCGGTCGCTCACGCAGGCGCGCATACCACTCGGCCAGGTGCGGCAGGTCCGGGCGCTGGATCGGCAGTTCATACCAGGCGTACACCAGCGAGCCGAGCGGAATGTCGCCCATGGCGAACGTCCCGCCCGACAGCCATGGCTGCGTGGCCAGGGTGGCATCGGCCATCGCCAGGTAGTCACCGGCACGGACGATGGCCGCGCTGATGCGCGCTTCGTCACGGTCGGCCGGCGCGGTGCGCATGATGCCCCAGACCAGGTCGCTGTACAGCGGCGCCATCCGCGAGGTGCTCCAGTCCATCCACTTCTCGGCCTGCGCGCGCTCCATCGGGTCCTCGGCGTACAGCGTGCCCAGCGCATAGCGCGCGCTCAGGTAACGCACGATGGTGTTCGATTCCCACAGCGGCAGGCCGTGGTCCTCGATCACCGGCACCAGGCCGTTGGGATTCATCGCCTGGTACTCTGGCGTCTGCGTGCCGCCATGGCTGCCGCCGACTTCGATGGATTCGTACGGCAGGCCGATCTCCTCGGCACACCACAGCACCTTGCGGACGTTGCTGGAATTGCGGCGGCCCCAGATCTTCAACATGCGGGTTTTCCTTGCTGGCAATGCGAGCGGCAACGATACGCCTGATTGGAGTGGAGATGTGCGTGCCGGATGCGGGATCGGGCATCTACAGCATGCCGGCCAGCGGCCGGCACTACCGGTTCTTTTTCCGGCACTACCGGTTCTTTTTTGGCAGCGCGCGCACGTAGGACGACTTGCCGTCCTTCTTCAGCTCGAACAGGCCGATCGCCGCCAGCAGATCGCTGAGTTTGCCGTAGCCATAGTTGCGCGGATCGAACGAGGCCTGGTTGCCGATCTGGCTGCCGACCGGCCCCAGGTGCGACCAGCCATCCTCGCCCTCGGCCGAGGACACCGCGCGGCGCAGCATCTTCACCAGCCGGGTGTCGCTGCGCATCTCCGCCCCGCTCTTGCGCGGGCGTGCATCATCATTGGCGACGGGCTCGTTCGACGCCTGTTCGCTCGATGCCTGCTCGGCATCCGGCACGCTGGCGTGGGTCTGGCCCAGCGCTTCCAGATAGGTGAACTTCGAGCACGCGTTGACGAACGGTTCCGGCGTCTTCTTTTCGCCGAAGCCATACACCTTCACGCCGTCGGTCAGCAGGCGCATCACCATCGGGGTGAAATCGGCATCGCTCGACACGATGGCGAAGCCATCAAGGTTGCGCGCGTACAGCAGGTCCATGGCATCGATCACCATCGCCATGTCCGACGCATTCTTGCCCTTGCTGTAGGCGAACTGCTGGATCGGACGGATCGCATACTCGTGCAGCACCGCTTCCCAGCCCTTCAACCGCGGGCTCTTCCAGTTGCCGTAGGCACGGCGCACGTTGGCCACGCCATAGCGGGCGACTTCGGCCAGGACCTCGTCGATCTTCGAGGCCGGCGCATTGTCGGCGTCGATCAACAGGGCGATGCGCTTTTCCGGTTCGCTCATGGATTCCTCGCGGGCGGTTGCCTGAACCCGAGTATCGCCGATCCACGCGGGCGCTGACGTGACAGGTGGCCGCCGTGCGAAGATGCCAGGCGCTTCCCCCAATGCCCCCACTGGAGTGAGTCGATGAGTCGCGAGCGCGTTCCCCACCTGGTCGTTGTCGGCGGCGGTTTTGCCGGTCTCTGGGCCACCCGTGCCCTGGCTCGCGAGCGCATACGCATCACCCTGGTCGACCGCCGCAACCATCACCTGTTCCAGCCGCTGCTGTACCAGGTGGCCACCGCCGGCCTGTCCGCGCCGGATATCGCCGCACCGCTGCGCCACATCCTCGGCCACCAGCGCAACGTGGAAGTCCGCCTCGGCGAAGTGGTCGCCATCGACAAGCAGGCACGGCAGATCGGCATGGCCGATGGCAGCACGCTGGACTACGACAGCCTGCTGCTGGCCACCGGCGCTACCCACGCCTACTTCGGCAACGACCAGTGGGCCGATGATGCCCCTGGCCTGAAAACGCTGGACGATGCCATTGCACTGCGCCGCAAGCTGCTGCTGGCGTTCGAACGCGCCGAGGCCGAACCGGACCCGGCGAAGAAGGCGGCGTGGCTGAGTTTCGCCATCGTCGGTGGTGGTCCCACCGGCGTCGAACTGGCCGGCACGCTGGCCGAGATCGCGCGCCACACGCTGCGCAACGAATTCCGCCACATCGATCCGGCCAGCGCCAAGGTGCGGCTGGTCGAGGCTGGGCCGCGCGTGCTGTCCTCGTTCCCGGAAGTGCTTTCGCTGAAGGCGCGCCGCCAGCTGGAAAAGCTGGGCGTGGAAGTGCTGACCGGTACCCCGGTGAGCGACATCGACAGCCAGGGCTTCAAGCTCGGTGAGCAGTTCGTGCCGGCCCGCACCGTGGTCTGGGCCGCCGGCGTGGCCGCTTCACCACTGGCGCGCACGCTGGACGTGCCGCTGGACCGCGCCGGCCGCGTGCAGGTGCAGCCGGACCTGACCCTGCCTGATCACCCGGAGCTGTTCGTGGCCGGCGACCTTGCCGCACTGAGCCAGGCCGACGGCAAGCCGGTTCCCGGCGTGGCGCCCGCGGCCAAGCAGATGGGCAAGTACGTGGCCGAGGTGGTCCGTGCACGCCTGCACGGCAAGCCCGAGCCCGGTCCGTTCAAGTACGCCGACTACGGCAACCTGGCCACCATTGGCCGCATGGCCGCGATCGTGCACCTGGGCCGGCTGCAGCTCTCCGGCGTGCTGGCCTGGTGGTTCTGGCTGGCCGCGCACGTGTTCTTCCTGATCGGCTTCCGCAACCGCATCGTGGTGTTGCTGAACTGGGCGGTCGCGTACTGGAGCTACCAGCGCAGCGCGCGCATCATCTTCGGTGATGACCAGGACGACCGGCGGCCGAGGCGGTAAGGCCGCACGCAACAGGGGTCGGATCCCTTTCCGCGGGAAAGGGCTCTGACCCCGTCAACAAACATGGAGCGCCATCCACGCATGGCGTGGATCTTATCTCTTGCCGATCTGGCACCTTGGGGGCCGAGAGCCCGGCGTGGGCGACCGTGTGGATCCAGGTCTTGCGACCGAGAAGTAGCTTGGGTCCCCACGCCGGATTCTCCCTGAACCGCCCGAACAGTTGGTTGAGTTGGCGCTCGAACTGATAAGACTGGGCAAGCGGGGAGAGCTCTCGACCCTGTCAGCCTAGCGGAGTTCTGCCATGTTTGGGATCGGGATTGATGTGAGCAAAGCCACGCTGGATGTGGCCGTCCATGGAGAGCAGTTTCGCCAATTCAGCAACGACAAGCGCGGCTTTGTACGCTTAATTCGGTGGCTGAAGACGTGGCCGATCAAGCAGGTCGTTCTTGAGGCAAGCGGGGGCTACGAGCGTGCTGCTCTGGATGTATTGCACGCCGCCGGCCTGCCGATGGTGCGAATCAATCCGGCACGTGCACGGCGATTTGCCCAAGGCACAGGCCGTGCCGCAAAGACCGATCGGCTCGATGCGACAGTGCTGGCGCAGATGGCCCATTTGTTACCGCTGACCCGCTACGTACCGCCTGCCCCTTGGCAGCAGCGTCTGGCTGAATTTGCGCAATGCCGCAGGCATCTGGTGCAGATGCGGGTCAGTGAGATGCAGCGCTTGCGGCGATTGGTCGATCCGGATCTGATTGCGATGAAGCAACGCTATATAGCTCAGCTATCTGACGACCTGAAGCAACTGGACAAAGCTATTGCCGAGCAGCTTGAGGGACAGCCTGGCTGGAAGAACATCGGCGCGCTCAAAGGCGTCGGCCCCATCCTGATCAGCACACTGGCCAGCGAGTTGCCCGAACTGGGCAGCTTGGGAAGCAAAGCCATAGCGTCGCTGGTGGGGCTGGCCCCGATGAACCGCGAAAGTGGCACCTGGCAGGGCCAACGGCGGATCAGTGGTGGGCGCGCGGTGGTACGCGAAGCCCTTTACATGGCGGCCCTGACGGCCATCCGGTACGAGCCAAGACTGCGCACGTTTTACGCTGGCCTGAAGGCCAAAGGCAAAGCGAGCAAGGTGGCGCTCGTGGCGGTCATGCGCAAAATGCTGGTGATCCTAAACGCCCGTAAGCGGGACGCCGAGGTGGCCCTCGGCTGCCCCTGACAAGACAGTTGCTACTTCCGGCAGAAGTCCTCCTTCCTCGCGGTGTCGGCAATCTGCGCGGTACTCCAATGCCGGGTGATCCAGATCGTCAGTGCGGTACTGCCGAGATGCCAGCGCAGCATGCCGCGCTGGGGTTGCCGCCACAGGTGGCGCCGGGCAATCCAGAAGGCCTCCCGCTCCACTTCAGGCACCTTGTTCTTCATCCCGTCCTTGTCGAAGAACTGGGCGGTGAAGCGCCAGGGGTTCATCGGCTGGTATCCCGCCCGTGGCTCACCGCTGCACGCAGCCACGCCACTGGGCGCGCGGTCGGCCGGCTTCGGCCGACCGTCCACCAATGCCAGCCCGAGCAGATACAGCAGGCCAGGCAGCAGCGCGATGCTGGCGACCAGCACGACGACGGAGATCCATGCGTTGCCGGCGGCACGCATCGCTCAGTGCGCCTTCGGTTTCGGGTACCACAGTGCGTTGACGATGACCCAGCGCTGGTCGAAACGCCCCATGTGGAAGTAGTCGACGAACCACGGGGTTTCCAGCCGCACCGAGGCCGCGTTGCCGGTCACGTCCAGCACCGTGCAGCGGCGATCCCATTGATCCTTCGGGGTCTTCAGCGCGCCCTGTTTCGTCAACGAGACCAGCTCTTCCTTCGACATCCGGCGCAGGCCCAGGCGCTCGTCGGGTGTATCGCCGAGCACAGCGCGCTTGGCCAGGTCCGGATGCAGGGAACGGGCGACGCGCTGCGGGTCGGCCTCCAGCTGGCCATCGACGTAGTCGTGGCAGGTGGCTTCGATGGCCGCGATCGTGGCGGCGTCGGCGGCAGGGCTCGTTGCTGCGGAAAGCGCGAACAGCAGGGCAATCGTGGACATCCGGGTCTCCGGCTCTGGGCGCGGGGCGATCATCGCATGGGCCGAATGGCCCATCCACGCATGACGTGGATCTACTGTAGAGCCGAGCCCATGCTCGGCTCCCGCATCGGGCAGACGGAACAACAGCCGAGCGTGGGCTCGGCTCTACAGAAGCGCAGGATCCGTTGCCTGCAGCCAGGCCAGCTTGCGTTCGCGGGGCTGCTGCTTGAGTTGCCACTCGGCCCGCGAGGCGGCGGCCCGGTCCGGGTATTCGCGCACGGCCAGCACGCGCAGCGGCGGCCGGGCCCGGGTGTAGCGCGCGCCCTTGCCGGCCTGGTGGGCGGCGAAACGCGCCTCCACATCGGTGCTGATGCCGGCGTAATAGCTGCCATCGCGGCATTCGAGCAGGTACAGGAACCACGGGCGGACGGACGGGGCCATGCCTGGATTATGCCGTGCTGCACTGCAGCGGATATACTGGCGCCCGAATGCAGGAGAGAGGCGCCGCGCTGGCGCCCGCCGAAGGCGCAGGCTCCCATGATCGCTCAGGCCGGTGGGCTGGAATCCCACCAACCATGCATTCGACTCGCCGAGCTGGAGAGAGGTCACCGGGCATGCCCGGGACGATCCGCCGAAGGGGCACGCGGCCCATGCCGCTGAACTCTCAGGCAAAAGGACAGCGGGAGCGGCACCGGTCATCGTCATCCCGTCATTGCGCAGGCAGTGGCGGTGGTCGCGCATGGCCGGCCCCACCGCGCCCGGAGCCTGCCCCATGCTGCTGTCCATCATCTACCTGATCGCCATTTCCGCCGAAGCCATGACCGGCGCACTGTCCGCCGGCCGCCGCCGCATGGACCTGTTCGGCGTGGTCATGATCGCCTGCGTCACGGCCCTCGGGGGTGGTTCACTGCGCGACATCCTGCTCGGCCACTACCCGCTGGGCTGGGTGAAGCACCCCGAGTACCTGGGCTTCACCGTGTGCGCGGCGCTGATCGCCACCTGGGTGGCGCGCTGGATGCACCACTTCCGCCGCACCTTCCTGGTGCTCGATGGCCTGGGCCTGATCGCCTTCACCCTGATCGGCTGCTCGATCGCGCGCGAAGCCGGCCATGCAATGCCGATCGTGCTGATCGCCGGCATGCTGACCGGCGCGTTCGGCGGGGTGCTGCGCGACATCCTCTGCAACGAGGTGCCACTCATCTTCCAGAAGGAGCTGTACGCGATCATCGCGCTGCTGACCGGCGCGGCCTATCTGTTGCTGCTGCACTGGGGCGTGGCCGATGCCACCGCAATCCTGTGCTGCCTTGGCGGCGGCTTCGCATTGCGCCTGCTGGCGATCCACTACCGCTGGGAAATGCCGAAGTTCGTCTACCACGACGAAGTGCATTGAGCCTCTTCGTAAAGTCGAGCCATGCTCGACTGCTCTTTGCAGGAAACCAACGCGCTTCGCGCGCAGGTCGGGCATGGCTCGACGCTACAGGAAGCGGTATCACCACCCCGGCGATGTACCTGGCGCTGTCGCTCATGCGCAGCGCCAGGCGCATCGCCGGTGCAGATGGGCCGGCCTCCAACTCCGACCGGCCCTGATCGCGGCCGCACCCCCGCAGGCGCTGGCCGCCATCCACACACGTGCCGCACTCAGGCGGCTTCGATCAGGCTGCTTCGGACACCTTCACGTCGCGACGGGCGCGCACGGCCGCAGCCAGACGCTCCAGCACCGTCACGGTGGTGTCCCAGTCGATGCAGCCATCGGTGATGCTCTGCCCGTAGACCAGCGGCTGGCCTTCCACCAGTTCCTGGCGGCCACCGACCAGATGGCTCTCGATCATCACGCCAACGATGCGCTGTTCGCCGTCTTCCAGCTGAACAGCGATGTCCTCGATCACCTTCGGCTGGTTCTCGGGGTTTTTCAGGCTGTTGGCGTGGCTGGCGTCGATCATCAGGCGCGTCGGCAGCTTGGCCTTGGCCAGCACCTGGCAGGCGTCGGCGACGCTGCCGGCGTCGTAGTTCGGCTGCTTGCCGCCACGCAGGATCACATGGCAATCCGGATTGCCGGTGGTCGACACGATGGCGGTGCCGCCCTGCTTGGTGACCGACAGGAAGTGATGCGGATTGGACGCCGCACCCACCGCGTCAGCGGCGATCTTCACGTTGCCATCGGTGCCGTTCTTGAAGCCGACCGGGCACGACAGCCCCGAGGCAAGCTCACGATGCACCTGGCTTTCGGTGGTACGCGCGCCGATCGCGCCCCACGCCACCAGGTCGGCGATGTACTGCGGCGAGATCACATCGAGGAATTCGACACCGGCCGGCAGGCCGAGCTTGTTGATGTCGCGCAGCAGGCCGCGGGCAATGCGCAGGCCCTTGTCGATCCGGAAGCTGCCGTCCAGGTCCGGGTCGTTGATCAGGCCCTTCCAGCCCACCGTGGTGCGCGGCTTCTCGAAGTACACACGCATGACGATTTCCAGTTCGCCGGCCAGCGCGTCGCGCAGCGGCTTCAGGCGCTGGGCGTATTCGATGGCGGCCTTCGGGTCGTGGATCGAGCACGGGCCCACCACCACTGCCAGGCGGTCGTCACGGCCGTGCAGGATCTGGTGCAGGGCCGCGCGCGAGGCGCTGACGGTGTCGGAGGCTTCATCGTCACAGGGCAGCATCGCCAGCAGCTGGGCAGGCGGTGTCAGCGGTTCGATGGTGCGGATGCGCAGGTCGTCGGTGTGCGGGGGCATTGCAGGAGATCTCCGGAACGTTGGGGTCCCCAGCGTGGCGGCATGAAAAAAGCCGCCAGGTTCGCTGGCGGCTTTCGGGAATGCGTCTGAAGCTTTCTTCAGGGTGAGCGCAGTCCTTCCTCCGCCAGTGGCTTCGGAAAGTAATACCAGTAAAAGCGGGTGGCGGCTGCGTTCATCGGGTGTATTGATAGCACAGCTTTTGCGCAGTGCAAAATGTTTCATCCGCAACCGCGGGTGCGGTTCAGCGAGGCGCGCGCCGGCGCTGCCCACGCGGCAGCAGCCACGCAAAGCCGCTCATTTGCCATGCACTTCCACGTCCAGCAACAGGCCTTCGTGGATGTCGGCCCAGCGCTCCAGCACGCGGTCCAGCTCCTGCCTGGCCTCGTCCAGCTGCTCGGGATTGAGCAGGGAACGGGTGGTGTAGAGGTCGGAGACCAACCGCCGCAGGGCCGCCTCCGGGATGGCCACCGACGGCCCTTCCCGCCCCGGCAACTGCAATGCCGGGCTGTCGCCAAGCGGGCCGAACAGCGTGACCTGGAGCGTGCTCTGCATGATCAACTTCCCTGCGGATGGACATGGGCAATGTCCTGTTTACCGCGTCCGGGTGACAGACGCATGTGCCATGCGCGTCCGGAGACGCTGCTACAAGGCGGCCAGGTCGGCAAGGTGCTGCCCCATCCCATCGTCTGCGCCGACGGCGTTGATGGTGGCGAAGTACTGATGCCAACCGGTGGCGGCAATGCCGGCCACCAGCGCATCGGCGTCCGCGCGGCTTGCACAGCGCCAGACCGCATAGAACTGCTCATCGCTGCCGTGCTGTACGCCCCTGGCAATGCGGCCCATCGCCAGCAGCGTGATGCGGACTGGATCGAACTGCTGCATGCCTGCACCGATACGGGCGAAGAAGGCATTCCGCTGCTCGGGCTGGAGCGTGGTCCAGGCGGGGGTGGCGGTGTAGAGCTCGATGAAGGTGTGCGACATGCTGCTTCTTCCTTGAAGGTTTGGGGGGTTGCCGGCCAGCGGCCGGCACTACCGGAGCGAGCGCATGGCGCGTTTGCGGATGTAGGCATTGGCATCACCAGGGTGCTGCTGTTGCCAGCGCGCGCACAGCGCACGCAGCCACTGCGGCTGTGTCTTGCCGGCATCATTGAGCCAGTTGCCGACCGAGTCCTGCACATAGCGCTCCGGGTCGTCGGCGAGTGCTTCCAGCATCGCCTCTGCAAGTTCCGGCTGCCGCTTGAACAGCGCGACATGTGTGGCCCACACGCCGCGCGGGCGCAGCGCTTCGCAGGCGAAGCGGCGCAGGTACGGCGATCCTTCATGCGTCCATGGTTGCAGGTACTCCAGCGCCTGCAGTGGTGCGGCAACAATGTCGGCACGCAGCGCCAGCCACGCCCATTCGCGCACGCCGAAGTGCGGGTCGTCAGCCAGTGGCCGCATCGCCTGCAGCTTGGCCGGCAGCGTCGCGTCGGCTTCGCCGCCGATCAGGTAGCAGGCCCAGCCACGCACCGTGTCTGACGCATGCGCCTGCCAGCGCGCAGGCTCCCCCTGTCCGGCTTCGTGCAGCAACCGCGCCGCCAGCGCCATGCGCTGGGTGATGCCCTTGCCTGAGGCGTCGCGCATGCATTGCAGCGATTCCGGCTCAAGGGCAGGCGCCACCACCTGCAGCAGCGCGGTGAAATCCACGGCCAGGCATTCGGCCAGATGGGTTGCAGCAGCGCTGCCACTGTTGAGTGCATGCAGCCTTTGCGCAGGAACGGGCGTGCTCATGCTGCCGATTCCCGCCCACCGTCCGTGTGCTGCCAGACCTTGTGCAGCAGCTGCGACAGCTGCTGCTGTTCACCCGCATCCAGGCCGTCGAACAGGCCGCTGATCCATTGCGTGTGCTGCTCGAACAACGACTCGGCCAAGCGCTTTCCCGGTGCGGTCAATACGATCTGCAGACGGCGGCCATCCCCGTCATCGCTGCGACGCTGCAGCAGGCCTTCACGCTGCAGGCCATCGAGCAGGCCGCTGATGGTGGCACGGGTCACGCCGGCACGCTCGGCCAGCAGGTGCGGCGGCAGCGTGCCACCGGCCCCGTGCAGCAGGAACAGCACGATGAAGCGGCCCTCGCTGAGCCCATGCGGTGCCAGCCGCGCGGCGCAGTCGCGATCGATCGACGAGGACAACGAGAGCAGCTGGAAGCACAGGCGCAGTTGCGCGATGTTGGCGTGGCCGCGTCGCTGCGATTCCTCCAGCAGGGCCTGATGCTTGGCTTCGATCATCTCACGAACACAATATGGTTAGGCGACTAATCATATCACCGGATAGCCGCCATCTGTAAACCACAGCCGATATCAGGGGAGCTTTCCCAGCAGCAGGCGCGCGATCAGCCCGCCGCCCTCGCGGTGCAGCAGCTGCAGTTCGCCTGAGTGACGCCTGGCCACGTTGGCGGCCATGGCCAGTCCCAGCCCGGTCCCACCGGTAGCGCGACTGCGCGAGCTTTCGCTGCGCTGGAACGGTTGCAGCAGGCGGACACGATCAGCTTCGGCGATACCCGGCCCGCGATCCATCACATCCAGCTGCACCCCATGTCCCCACACGGCGACATGCAGCTCCACGGCGCCCGCGTAACGCTCGGCGTTGTCGATGAGATTGTCGACCGCGCGCCGGAGCAGCAGCGCATCGCCATGCCACGGCAGCGTATCCGGGCACTGAAGCGAAATGTCGACCCCGCGCAGCAGCGCCCCTTGCAGGCATTCCTGCAGCAGGGCAGCCAGATCCAGCGAGCGCATCTGCAAGGGCTGCAGCTCGCCGCGTGCATAGTCCAGCACCTGCTCGATCATCGCGTCCATGCGTTCGATGTCCGCCACCATCCGGGCGGCCTGTGGTGCGGGAGCGAACTCGGCGCGCAGGCGCAGGCCGGTCAGGGGCGTGCGCAGGTCATGCGCCACTGCCGCCAGCATATGGGTCATGTCCTGTGCCTGGACCCGCAGGCGTTCGCGACCGGTGCTGATCGCGGCGGCCAGCATCTGCACTTCGCGTGGGCCATCGTCGGGCAATGGCGACTCGGCCTGCAGGTCGACGCGTGCGCTCGCTTCGGCCAGGCGCCGCAGCGGGCGCCCCAACCGGATCGACGCCCACGCCGCCAACGGCGCCAGCAGGATCGCACCGCCCAACAGGGCGAGCATCACCTGGCGGCGCCAGGCCGCCAGGTCACTATGGTCGCTGCCGACCACCCGCCAGCGGCCGTCGGCCTGGCGCATCCCCAGTTCAAACGGCGGCCACTGCATCGCGGTCAGCAGCGCGGCCTGTGATTTCAGCACGCCAGCACGACCGGAGGCGTCCAGTACCGCGCCACCCTCGATGACCTGCACATCGGGCGCCCTGCCCTGCCCCGTCCATGCCAGGCGTACATCCTCGGCCGGCATGCCCATCTGCGCGGCCGCCAGCTGCGCGAGCCAGTCGCTGGCGCTACCTTGGGGGGGCGCGTCCTGCGTCGCCCTGCGCAATCCCAGTGACGCCGGCGCCTGTTCCCCACGCAGTACCTGCATCGCATGGTCCAGCCGCATCGGTGGCGGCGCGGGCCGGGGCATCCAACCCACCACGGCAACGCTGACCAGGGTTGCCAGCAGCAGGCTGGCCAGCGCCAGCATCGCGATCCAGCGTGTGGTCGACCACCGGCTGCTCACAGCACCTGTACCTCGGCGTCGAAGCGATACCCTTCCCCGCGCAGTGTCTGCACGAGGGCTTCTGCCCCGGACGCGGCCTGCCCGAGCTTGCGGCGCAGGCGGCTGATCGCGAGGTCGATGGCACGGTCCACGCTGTCACTGGCTTCTCCGCGACTCAACTGCAGCAGCTGCTCACGCCCCAGCACCCGCCCGGGACGTTCGGCCAGCGCCAGCAACAGGGAAAACTCACCACGACTCAGCACCAGCTCGGCACCGTCCGGTGCGAACAGGCGACGCTGGTCGGGCAGCAATCGCCAGCCATCAAACCGCAGCTCGCTGGCCACCTGCGTGCGCAGCTTGTCCTGACGGCGCAGCAGTGCGCGTACCCGCGCCAGCAGTTCACGCGGATCAAAGGGTTTGGCCAGGTAGTCGTCCGCGCCCATCTCCAGGCCGATCACGCGGTCCGGTGCAGCCCCCATCGCCGACAGCATCAGGATCGGGATCGCCCTCGCCTGCAGCCTGCGGCAGACCGACAGCCCATCCTCACCGGGCATCATCCAGTCGAGGATGATCAGGTCCGGTCGTTCGGCCTGCAGCAGCACGTCCAGTGCCGCCGCATCCGCCGCCAGGCGTACCTGGTAGCCGTGCAGCAGCAGGTGGTCGGCGATGGCGTCGCGGATGCTGGCATCGTCGTCGACGACGATGACACGGATGGGAGTACTCATTCGGACAGTATCCAGCACCTGTGTATCAGGACGGTATCAACGCCGATATTCCGGCGATACGCCGCCGTGCGCCAATGGTCACCCACGATCACTGCGGAGTCTTCCCTTGCGCCTCTTCCTGTTGCCCCTGTTCGCCGCTCCCTTGCCTGCGCTCGCCTCCAACGCCGCCGCGCACATCCTGCCGATGTGGATGCAGGGCGGTCATCCGGCGGTGGCCGTCTCGCTGGACGGGCGCGCCGAACCGCTGCGCTTCGTGGTCGACAGTGCCGCGGGGGCAACGCTGGTCGATGCCCGCGTCGTGCGGCGCTATGGCCTGGAGGATGCGGATGCAGAGGTATCACAGGCGCAAGGGGCGAGTGCAGCTTCGGCGCGGTTGCAGCGCATGCGCAGCACGTCCTGGCAGCTGGGCAGCTGGCAGCTGCAGGCCCAAGCCATGAACGTGGATCTGTCATCGTTGCCGAAGGATGATGATCCAGCCATCGACGGCTTGATCGGCAACGATCTGACCGGGCGCTGGGACACCCGTTGGGACTTCGGCCGCAATCAACTGGCGCTGTGGACACCCGGCGGATTGAACCTGGAAGGACCGGGTTGCCAGCCCAATGCGCTGCCCGGCCGCACTGGCGGCCTGCGCCAGTTCGGCTTCATCACGCTTGCACTGGGCGCGCCCGCGGTGGACGCCATCGCCGTGGTCGACACCGGTGCCGCACAGACCGTCCTCAACGCCGAAGCCGCCCGCGCACTGGGGCTGCGCACCGACGGCAGCGACGCGCGGGTGCGGGTGCGTGAAAAGGGCACCGAAGGCCTGGGCGGCGGCAAGCAGGCAACCTGGCTGTACACCCTGCCCGGCATGACCGGCGGCGGCTGGCAGCACCCGTCGATGGAGGTCCGCATCAGCGAACTGCCGGTGTTCAAGGCGATCGGCCTGGAGGGCCGGCCGGCGCTGATCCTCGGTGCCGATGCAATGCGCGGCGGCCAGGTGGACATCGGTGCCGGCGCAGCACGGATCTGCCTGCGCCGGCCGCAGGCCGGCTGACAACTGGCGATGACGCCAGCGGCAGCCCGGCGTAGCATCACCGTGCGCCCCACCAGGAGTTCCACGCATGTGCCGTGCCACCCTGATGTTGCTGACGCTGCTCCCGCTGGCGGTACTGGCCGCGCCGCCACCCGTGCCCTCGCCCACTCGCATCGATGCCGAAGCACAGCGGCTGATGCAGGCGGCCCATGCGCGCGGGATGGCGCTGGCGGTGATCGATGACGGCAAGGTGGTGCATGTGGCCGCCTACGGTGAACGCAACGCCGCAGGCGAGCCGCTGCGCACCGACACCGTGATGTATGCCGCATCGCTCACCAAGATGGCCTTCGGCCACCTGGTCGCACAGCTGGCGCAGGACGGGGTGATCGATCTGGATGCCAGCATCGCCACAGCTCTGGACGTGCCGCTGCCAGACTACCCGCCCGAACCGAAAAAGTACGCCGACTACAGCGTGCTGGCGAGTGATGCACGCTGGCGCCGGCTCACGCCGCGAAAGCTGCTGAATCACGCCAGCGGCTTTGCCAACTTCGGCTTTCTCGAACCGGATGGCCGGTTGAAGTTCCACTTCGAGCCCGGCAGCCGCTACGGCTATTCCGGCGAGGGCCTGATCCTGCTGCAGTTCGTGATCGAACGTGGGCGAATGGGCGAGGATGTGGGTGCGTTGATGCAGCAGCGCGTGTTCGATCGCTTCGGCATGACGCGCACCAGCATGTCGTGGCGCGCGGATTTCGCCGGCAACCTGGCCGATGGCTGGACCGTCGAAGGCAATACAGAGCCGCACGATCAACGCAGCCGTGTGCGGGCGGCAGGATCGATGGATACCACCATCACCGACATGGCCCACTTCGCCGCCGGTTATGTGCGCGGCGATGGGCTGTCTGCGGCAATGCGCAGGGAACTGGTGCGGCCGCAGCTGCCGATCACCACCGCCAGCCAGTTCCCAACGCTGCAGCCGGAGCTGCCCGTTGCGCACCAGCACCGGGATCTGGCCGCGGGCCTGGGCGTGGTGACCTTCCGTGGCCCCCAGGGTGCAGGCTTCTACAAGGGCGGCCACGACGATGCGGTCGGCAACACTCTGGTGTGCATCGAGCGGCACAAACGCTGCGTGGTGATCCTGGGCAACGATGTACGGGCCGAGGCCACCTTCCCGGCACTGGTGGCGTTCGTGCTGGGTGATACCGGCGTGCCATGGCAGTGGGAGTACGGCGCGGCGAAGGCCTTCGTCGAATGAAGGCGCGATGATCCCTGGGCGGGGAGTGCGGAGGGATGGGAGCAACCATGCATGGCGTGTGGATCCACCTCACGCGTGGATACCTGCTCCGCTCAGCGCGCCTGCTCGAAGAACATCAGGTACACCAGCCGGCCATTCTCCGGGCGGTCGCCGAACGCTGGCCCGGCGGTATGCCAGAACCAGGGCCGCAGCAGCACCAGCCGGTTGAAACGCATCGGGATGCGCATGGTCATTTCCCACTGGCTGTCGTCGTTGCTGTCGCGCTCGATGATGTCACGATGCATGTCGCCGCCGTTGGCATAGCCCAATGCGGCCAGCTCCGCTGCATCCAGGGCCATGCGCTCGGTGCCGGTACGGCGGTGGCGGAAGAACTCGGTGCCGCCCTCGCAGTGCTCCGGTGCACTCAGGTAGAGGATGCCCGACCAGTGCGAGTGATCGGCGTGCACCTTGGCGCGGCCGGTGTCACCGGCCAGGGTAAGGCGGAACTTGCCGTGCGACTGCAGTGGGTTGACCGGCCGCAGCGGTTCGTTGACCAGCCGCGAGACCGCGCCGGACAGCCCGTCCAGTTCCAGCCGCTGCTGCGAATTGCGGCCGGGGAATGCGCCCTCCTGCACCGGATAGGTCAGGCCCAGCGCCGCCTGGCGCAGCCCCTGCGCATCGGCAGGAGAAAGGAAGTCGTCGACGACGATGAACGAGGTAGGCATGGCCACCGAGCGTAGCGATGCGCTGCTGCGGCGGCAACCGGGCAACGAAAAACCCCGCCTTGCGGCGGGGTTCTTCCTTGCATCGGGAGGGCGTGCCGACCAGGGTCGGCAACGACCGCCGGGGACGTGGACTTAGAAGTCCATGCCGCCCATGCCACCCATGCCGCCCATGCCACCGGCGCCACCCATGGCCGGCTCGTCCTTCTTCGGAGCTTCGGCAACCATGGCTTCGGTGGTGATCATCAGGCCAGCGATCGAAGCGGCGTTCTGCAGCGCCGAACGGGTCACCTTGGTCGGGTCCAGGATGCCGAACTGCAGCATGTCGCCGAACTCGCCGGTGGCGGCGTTGTAACCGAAGCTGCCGGTGCCTTCCTTGACCTTGTTGATGATGACCGACGGCTCGTCGCCGGCGTTGGCCACGATCTCGCGCAGCGGGGCTTCCATCGCACGCAGGGCGATCTGGATGCCGTGGTTCTGGTCTTCGTTGGCGCCCTTCAGGCCGGCCAGCGCGGTGATCGCGCGGACCAGGGCAACGCCGCCGCCCGGAACCACGCCTTCTTCAACGGCCGCACGGGTGGCGTGCAGGGCGTCGTCGACGCGATCCTTCTTTTCCTTCATTTCGATTTCGGTCGAGGCGCCGACCTTGATCACGGCAACACCGCCGGCCAGCTTGGCCACGCGTTCCTGCAGCTTCTCGCGGTCGTAATCCGAGGAGGTGTCCTGGATCTGGGTCTTGATCTGCGCCACGCGTGCATCAACGTTGGCCTTGTCGCCGACGCCGTCGATGATGGTGGTGTTCTCCTTGGAGACCTGCACCTTCTTGGCGCGGCCCAGGTCCTTGATGGTGGCCTTCTCCAGCGACAGGCCGACTTCTTCGGAGATCACGGTGCCGCCGGTCAGCACGGCCATGTCTTCCAGCATCGCCTTGCGACGGTCGCCGAAGCCCGGGGCCTTGACGGCCACGACCTTGACGATGCCACGGATGGTGTTGACCACCAGGGTGGCCAGCGCTTCGCCTTCAACTTCCTCGGCCACGATCAGCAGCGGCTTGCCGGCCTTGGCGACGCCTTCCAGCACCGGCAGCAGGTCACGGACGTTGGAGATCTTCTTGTCGTGCAGCAGGATGAACGGGTCATCCAGGTCAGCGGTCTGCGACTGCTGGTTGTTGATGAAGTACGGCGACAGGTAGCCGCGGTCGAACTGCATGCCCTTGACCACGTCCAGCTCGTTGTCCAGGCCCGAGCCTTCTTCAACGGTGATGACGCCTTCCTTGCCGACTTCCTTCATCGCGTCAGCGATGATCTGGCCGATCGATTCGTCCGAGTTGGCCGAGATGGTACCGACCTGGGCGATCGCCTTGTCGTCGGCGGTCGGCTTGGAGATGTTCTTCAGCTCGGCGACGGCGGCCGAGACGGCCTTGTCGATACCGCGCTTGAGGTCCATCGGGTTCATGCCGGCGGCAACGGCCTTGGCGCCTTCGCGGATCAGGGCCTGGGCCAGCACGGTGGCGGTGGTGGTGCCGTCGCCGGCATCGTCGTTGGTGCGCGAAGCAACTTCCTTCACCATCTGCGCGCCCATGTTCTCGAACTTGTCAGCCAGTTCGATCTCCTTGGCGACGGAGACGCCGTCCTTGGTGATGGTCGGCGCGCCGAAGCTCTTTTCCAGCACGACGTTGCGGCCCTTCGGGCCCAGGGTGGCCTTGACGGCATTGGCGAGAACGTTGACGCCGCGCACCATGCGCGAACGGGCGTCTTCACCGAAACGAATATCCTTGGCAGCCATTGCATTTACCTCATTGGTAGCGCCGGACGATGCCCGGCGGCTGGGAGTTTGGGATCAGGTTGAAACAGGTCGCGCCGGGGCTCAGCCGATGACGGCGAGCACGTCGTCTTCGCGCAGGACCTTGTATTCGACGCCTTCGCTCTTGTACGAGCTGCCGGCGTACTGGCCGTAGATGACCTTGTCGCCGACCTTCAGCGACGGCGCGCGCACGTTGCCGTTGTCCAGCGGCTTGCCCGGGCCGACGGCCACGACCTCACCCTTGGTGGACTTTTCCTTGGCCGAGTCGGGGATGACGATGCCACCGGCGGAGATTTCGTCGGCTTCGATCGGCTTGACCACAACGCGGTCGTGCAGCGGCTTGATGCTCATAGGAGACCTCTTAAGTGATTGATTGGTCTAAAAAAGTCCGGCGATGTTAGCACTCACCCCAGGCGAGTGCCAGAACCGCACGTGAAGAAACCCGACAACGTCGGGAGCAGGGCAGAGATGGAGCCCCGCCGCCCCCTTTCAAGGGCGGAATGAAAAAATTTTTCCGCCCGCGCGCCTCGGCCAAGGCGTCGGTCCTCGACAATTTCGGTGACAAGCGTCGCACTGTCAGATATCTGACGTTCATTTACGACAAAGTGTCACTGGATCGGCCTTAGGCTCGGTCAGGCATTCCCAATCACAAGGAGTAGTCGATGCGATTGCTGTCCCCGCTTGCCGCCGCCTGCCTGCTGGCACTGGCCGCCGCGCCGGCCCAGGCCGAGGTTTTCATCAACGAACTGCACTACGACGACAGCACCGCCGCCGGTGACGTCGGCGAAGCCATCGAGGTGGTCGCCACCGCGGGCGAGGACCTGTCCGGCTACCGCCTCTACCTCTACAACGGCAGCAATCCTTCGGCGGCCGCGGTCTACGTCAACAACCCGGTCCCGGCCGGCACCGCCGCCGGCTGCGGCAGCGCGACCATCGCCGTGGTCAACTACCCGACCAACGGCATCCAGAACGGCCCCAACGACGGCATCGCCCTGGTCGATGCCAGCGGCAAGGTGGTCCAGTTCCTCAGCTACGAGGGCGCCATCACCGCCTCCGGTGGCCCTGCCGCCGGCATGACCAGCCAGAACATCCCGGTGGCCGAGACCAACAGCACGGCCCCGGGCACCTCGCTGCAGCTGACCGGCAGCGGCAGCCAGTACACCCACTTCACCTGGGCCGAGTCGGCCAGGCAGACCTTCGGCAGCTGCAACAACGGCCAGACGTTCAGTGGCGGCGGCACGCCGGGCCCGAACACACCGCCGTCGGTCTCCACCACCACCCCGGCGCAGGGCAGCAGCACCTTCCCGGCCGCCGCCGACCTGGAAGTGGTGTTCAGCGAGACGGTGAACCTGGCCAGTGGCGCCTTCGCCCTGAGCTGCGGCACCTCCGGCAGCGTGCCGTTGACCTTCCCGGCCAGCGGCCGCAGCGTGAAGCTGTCCACCAACACTGCGCTGGTGGCCGGTGAGGCCTGCCGCTTCGACATCCGCGCCGCGCGCATCACCGACCTGCAGGGCGCGCACCCGGCCGCCGACAGCCGCATCGCCTTCACCGTGGCCAGCACCGGCGGCAATCCGGACCCGGGCAACCCGGGCGTGCCGGCCGGCTACTACTCCAAGGTCAACACCAGCAGCCCCAGCCAGCTGCGCTGCTCGCTGCATGCCACCATCAAGGGTCACACCGCCTACCCTTACAGCGGCTCGGGCACCAGTACCTGGACCATTCTGGAAATCGCCGACGAGGATCCGAACAATTCCGGCAGGATCCTCGATGCATATCGCAACCACAGCTACGCCAAGGTGACCGATCGCGCCGGCAGTGGCAGTGGCCTGAAGTACAACCGCGAGCACACCTGGCCGAACTCGCTGGGCTTTGCCACCACCACCGGTGACAAGGGCCTGCCGTACGCGCCGTATACCGACACCCACATGCTGTACCTGACCGACGCGCAGTGGAACGCCGACCGTGGCAACAAGCCGTTCGGCAAGTGCGACGCCAACTGCGGCGAGCGCGCCACCGAGGCCAACAACGGCCAGGGCGGCGGCAGCGGCGGCTATCCGGGCAACTCCAACTGGGTGCGCACGCCGGACGGCAACACCGGCACCTTCGAGGTGTGGGGCAAGCGCAAGGGCGACATGGCGCGTGCGGTGATGTACATGGCGATCCGTTACGAGGGCGGCAAGGATGCGGCCACCGGCCAGTCCGAGCCGGACCTGGAGCTGACCGACGACCGCAGCAAAATCGTCAAGACCAGCAGTTCGCCGGCCTACATGGGCCTGCTGTCCACGCTGATCGACTGGCACCTGTCCGATCCGCCGGATGATGCCGAGCGTGCGCGCAATGACGTGATCTACAGCTTCCAGGGCAACCGCAACCCGTTCATCGACCACCCCGAGTGGGCAACCCCGGCCCTGTTCACCTCGGCCAAGCCGGCCACCTGCCAGCTGGCCAACTGACCGCGCAACGCAGCGGTCCACGGCCGCCGCCGGGCCCTGACCCGGCGGCGGCCCTATACTCGGCGGTCATGTCGACCGTCGATCCCGTCCTGCTGCTGTTGACCACCTGCCCGGACCGGGCCAGTGCCGAGCGCATCGCGCACGCGCTGGTCGGCGAGCGCCTGGCGGCATGCGTGACCCGCCTCGATGGCGCGCAGTCGACCTACCGCTGGCAGGGCGAGGTGACCACCGACGCCGAACTGCAGCTGCTGGTGAAAACCACCGCGAGCCGCGTCGATGACGCAATTGCCCGGATCGTCGCACTGCATCCGTATGAACTCCCGGAGTGCATCGCGGTCGAAACCCGGGCCGGCCTGCCGGCGTATCTGGACTGGATCCGGGCACAGACCCGGGAGGACACTGATTGAAGACTCTGTTTGCGCGCGGCGCCACCTTGTGCGCCCTGTTGTGGCTCTCGCTGCCGGCCTTCGCGCTGGATGAGAAGGACCTGCTGCCGGTGGACCAGGCGTTCGCGCTGACCGCCATTGCCCCCGAACGGGGCCAGGTGCAACTGCAGTTCAAGATCGCACCGGGCTATTACCTTTATCGCCACCGCACCAGCGTCAAGGCCGACCCGGCCTTCAATGCCGGCGCGCTGCAGATGCCCAAGGGCGACAAGCACCACGACGATTTCTTCGGCGAAGTCGAGACCTATCGCGAGCGCCTGCAGGCCACCCTGCCCGGCACGCCGTCCGAGGCGGCCGGCACCATCAGCCTGGAAGTGCGTTACCAGGGCTGCGCCGATGCCGGTGTCTGCTACCCGCCGCAGAAGCGCGTGGTGCAGGTCACCCTGCCGGGCGCCGGTGCGGCGGCGGCGGTGCCTGCCGCGCGTGCCGGTGCGGCCAGCCCGTTCAACAACCCGCTGGCCGGTGCCGGCAACAGCGGTGGCCTGCGCCTGCCGGGCGCGGCCAACAACAGCCAGGCCCTGCCGCTGCCGTCGGAACAGGCGTTCGGCTTCGATGCCATCGCCAGTGACGGCAACACCCTGCTGCTGCGCTTCAGCCCAGCGCCCGGCTATTACCTGTATCGCGACCGCACCTCGCTGAAGCTGGAAGGCAGCGCCGGCGTGCTGGCCGGCAAGCCGCGCTGGCCAGCCGCGCAATCGCATCGCGACGAGCACTTCGGCGATGTCTCGGTCTACTTCAACCAGGTGGAAGTGCCGCTGCCGCTGCGCCGCACTGTCACTGATGCCGTCGACAGCACCCTGGTGGTGACCTTCCAGGGCTGCCAGACCGACGGCATCTGCTACCCGCCGATGACCCGCCGGGTGAAGCTGTCGATTCCCGCTGGCAAGCTGTCCGCCAGCATTGACCAGGCGCCAGCGCGCAACGAGGTGATCAGCCCGCTGCCCGCCGCCGGCGTGCCACGTGAATCCGCCAACGGCGCACCGTTGCGCCTGCTGCCGACCGTCCCCAACGACGGCATTGCCACTCCCGCCGCCAGCGGCAGTGAGGGCGCGCGCAATGAGTTCGCCGCCGACGCGCGCGATGGCAACGCACTGCGCACGCGCCCACCGGCGACAACCCCGAACCCGGACCGTTCGTTCGTCTGGGTGCTGCTGCTGGCGCTGGCCGGTGGCCTGGTGCTGAACCTGATGCCCTGCGTGCTGCCGATCCTGTCGCTGAAGGTGCTGAGCCTGGCGCAGAGTGGCGAAAGCCCTGAGCGGGCACGCAGCCATGCCCTCTGGTACACGCTGGGCGTGCTGGTCGCGTTCGCGGTGATCGGCGCGCTGATGGTGGGCCTGCGCGCGATCGGCAACGCCGTCGGCATCGGCTTCCAGCTGCAGCACCCGGGCGTGGTGGCGGCGCTGGCCTACATCATGTTCGCGGTGGGCCTGAGCCTGTCCGGCGTGTTCACCCTGGGCGGCGGCATCGGCAACCTCGGCCAGTCGCTGGCCAGCCGCAGCGGCCCGGCCGGCGATTTCTTCACCGGTGCGCTGGCCTGCCTGGTCGGCAGCGCCTGCGTCGGCCCGTTCATGGGCGGGGCGATCGCCTATGCCTTCATTGCCCCGCCGCTGAAGGCGATGACCGTATTCCTGTTCCTCGGCCTGGGCCTGGCGCTGCCGTTCCTGCTGATCGGCTTCGTGCCGGCGCTGGCACGCCGCCTGCCCAAGCCCGGCCCGTGGATGGAAACGCTCAAGCACGTGCTGGCCTTCCCGATGTATGCCACCGCGCTGTGGCTGCTGTGGGTGCTGGGCAAACAGCGCGGCGTGGACGGCATGGCACTGGTGCTGGGTGGCCTGCTGCTGTTCGCCTTCGGCCTGTGGCTGTTCGAGCGCAATCGCTGGACCGGCTCGCGTGCGGTGACCCTGCTCGGCGTGCTGCTGGCGATCGGCGCGCTGGTTCCTGCCTGGGGCGTGACCCAGCTGGCAGCGCCGGCACGCGCCGCACAGGCCGCCAGCGACAACGTGGTGGAGTATTCGCCGCAGTTGCTGGACCGCCTGCGTGCGGACAACCGCGTGGTGTTCGTCAACATGACTGCCGACTGGTGCGTGAGCTGCAAGGCCAATGAACGTGCCGTGCTGTCGCGGCCGGAGTTCAAGGAACTGCTCAAGCGCACCAACGCGGTGTACATGCGCGGTGACTACACCAACGTCGACCCGCAGATCACCACGTTCCTTGAAGAGCACAAGGCCGTGGGCGTGCCGCTGTACGTGGTGTACGGCCCGGGTGCGCCGCCGACCGTGCTGCCGACCCTGTTGACCCAGGCGGTGGTCGAGGAAGCGCTGCTGCGCACCGCACGATGAAGTGGCAACGGCCAGCGCTGCTGTGGACAGCGGTGCTGGCCGCCGGCCTCGGCCTGTGGGCCGGGCATCGATTGGCACCGGGACCGGTGGCGCTTGAGGCCGTGCCGGCGGCACCTGCTGTGGCGGCTGCGGCACCTGCCCTGCAGGTCGGCGACAGCCTGCCCGCGCTGTCGCTGCCCGATCTTGAAGGCCGGCCGCTGGACCTGCGCCAGCACGCTGGCGGTCGCCCGCTGTTGATCAATGTCTGGGCCAGCTGGTGCGCGCCCTGCGTGGAAGAAATGCCCGAACTGGCGCGTTTCGCACATATCCAGGGCGAGCACGGTGTGCAGGTGCTGGGACTGGCGCTGGATACGCCGGAAGACGTGCGCGGTTTCCTGCAGCGGGTACCGGTGGATTATCCGATCGTGATCGAAACCCCGGGGCCGCTTGATGCCAGCGTGCAGCTGGGCAATACGCAGGGCCTGCTGCCCTACAGCGTGCTGTTCGATGCACAAGGGCGGCGGGTGAAGGCAAAGCTGGGACCGTTCGCCCACGGCGAGATCGACAGCTGGGTGAAGTGAGGGTGTTTTTGCAGGGCTTGCAGCCCTGCACCCTGCTCAATGCAACGGCAACAGCCAAAGCGGGCTTTCCGTGGGATGGCGGGGCGCTGTGGCTGTGCAGGACACGCCGTAAACCCGTCCGTGGGAGCTCGATGGCGCCATCCATGGCGCCAACGGTCCTGCACAGCCACACCGCCCCACCTTCGACAGATTCCGGCGGCTGTTGGTAGGTGTCGACCTTGGTCGACACATCTATCGATATTCAGAACGGAATCAGACCCCGTGCCGACCAACGGTCGGCACCCACCAAAGCAGAACGTCGTTCCGACAGATCGCAGGAAACTGTCGAAGGCGGGGTGGGTCCGGTTGAGGGGGTGTCCGCGGCATGGATGCCGCGGCCAAGGCTACAGGGACGTACTTGCGCCGTCCCCCGCAACCGGACCCGCCCCGCTTCCTCACAGGAAACCCGCTGTTGCTTCGGCTGTTGCTTCTGAGGTTGCCGGCCAGCGGCCGGCACTACCGCGGGTGCCGGGCGCAGCCCGGCCGGCAACCCCTGCTTGACCGCAGGCAGGGCGCCACGGAGAATTCCGCGACTAATTCTCATTTGCTGTTGCGCAGGATGCGGGCGGCAGCCTCCCGGGCCCCTCTCCTTCGATGTTCAAGAACGTCCTGTTCCAACTGCATTGGCTGCTGGGCATTACCGCCGGTGCCGTCCTGGCCCTGATGGGCCTCAGCGGCGCCATGCTGTCCTTCGAGGACGAGCTGCTGCGCGCGGCCAATCCTGGCTTCGCTGAAATCGCCGAGCACCATGCGGACGGCCAGCATCCCCTTGCACTCAGCGAACTGGTGCCGTTGCTGCAGGCTGGCAGCGAGCGGCCCCTGCAACGCCTGCGCGTGGATGCCACCGGACAGCGGCCGTCGGTCGCGCGCTTTGCCGGCGGCAAGGAACACTGGGTGTACTTCGATCCGTACAGCGGCGAGCGCTTCAGCGCCCTGCGCGGGCAGGCATTCTTCGACGTCGTCGAGGACCTGCATCGCCACCTCGCTGCTGGTGAGCGCGGCAAGTGGATCACCGGCAGCTGTGCAATCGCGCTGCTGTTCTTCACCCTGTCCGGTCTCTACCTGCGCTGGCCACGACGCTGGTGGCACTGGCGCAGCTGGCTGGCGGTGGAGTGGACGCGCAGCGGCCGAGGCTTCCTGTGGAGCCTGCACTCGGTGGTCGGCACCTGGGTGCTGCTGATCTACCTGATGAGTGCGCTGACCGGCCTGTGGTGGTCGTTCGACTGGTACCGCAACGCGGCCAACACGCTGCTCGGTGTGGCGCCGGCGGCAAAGCACACGGTTGCCGCCGACGCGGCACTGGACGTCCATCGCATCGAGGCCACGCTGTACGCGCTACCCGGCGTGCGCACCGGCTTCATCGACCTGCGCCTGCCGGAGAAGCCGGGGCAGGCGCTGAACGTGCGGGTGATGGCCGGTGATCCGTCGCAGCGCGGCGGCCACCACGACCGTGCGCATGACCTGCTGCAGCTCGATCCGGCCAGCGGCGCGGTTCTCGATGCCCGCCCGTACGCACGCCAGGGCGCGGGCGGACAGCTGGCCACCAGCGTGTTCGCGCTGCATTCGGGCAGCTACTTCGGTGTGCCCGGGCGCGTGGTGGTGATGCTCAGCAGCCTGGGCATGAGCCTGTTCTTCATCACCGGCTGGATGCTGTACCTGGACCGCCGCCGCAGCCAGCGTGCAGCGCGAGGGCTGCGCCGCGCGCTGCCGGCCACGACCACCGATGGCCGTGGTCCGCCGTGGCTGGTGGTGCATGCCAGCCAGAGCGGACTGGGCGAACAACTGGCGTGGCGTGCGGCCGCGCAGCTGCAGGCGTCCGGTCATGCGGTGCAGGTGCGGTCGCTGGCCCGCGTCGATGCCGCGACGCTGCAGGCCACCTCCCAGGCGCTGCTCGTGCTGAGCACGTTCGGCGACGGCGAGCCACCGGATGCCACGCGCCGCGCGGCGCGGCTGCTGCTCGCACAACGCCTGGACCTGTCGCGCCTGCAGTTCGGCCTGCTCGCGCTGGGCGACCGCCAGTACCCGCATTACTGCGGCTTCGGCCGCCAGTTCGATGGCTGGCTGATCGGCAACGGCGCGCGCCCGCTGTTCGAGCGCATCGATGTCGATGCCGCTTCGGTGCCGGCATTGCGCCAATGGCAGCAGCAGCTGGGTACGCTCACCGGCATCGTCACCGATGACAGCGTGCTGCCTGCGGCTACGCAGATGCATGAGTGGCGCCTGCTCGGCCGCGACCACCTCAACCCGGGCAGCGTCGGCGGAGCCATCTGGCGTATCCGTCTTGCCGCACCGGCGGACGTGCAGTGGCAGGCGGGTGACATCCTGCACATCGCACCCCGCCACAACGCGCGGCATGCCGGTGCCGTGCTGAAGGGACACGGTCTGGATCCGCTGCAGCCCCTGCTGGTCGATGGCCATCCGCGCACGCTGCTGGCACTGGCCAGTGAACGCGAGCTGCCCGAGGCCGATGCCGCGCTGGCGGTGCAGGATGCCTGCCTGTGGCTGGCCGGGCTGCCGCTGCTGCCCAGCCGCGAGTATTCGATCGCCTCCTGCACGGATGACGGCGTGGTGGAGCTGGTGGTGCGGCTGGTGCATGACGCCTCCGGTCGCGCCGGGTTGGGCTCGGGCTGGCTGTCGTTGCATGCACCGATCGGTGCCGGCATCGTCGCCCGCGTGCATCGCAACCCCGGTTTCCATCGCGTCAGCGGCGCGCCGATGGTGCTGATCGGCAACGGCACCGGCATCGCCGGGCTGCGCAGCCTGTTGCGCGAAGCTGCCCACGCAGGCGAGCGCGGGCACTGGCTGCTGTTCGGTGAACGCCAGCGCGCACACGACTTCCTGTTCGCCGACGAGATCGAAGCCTGGCAGGCCAATGGCCATCTCACGCGGGTGGACCTGGCGTTCTCGCGCGATGGCGAGGGTGGTTACGTGCAGGATCGCCTGCGTGCGGCCGTCGATGCGCTGCGCGACTGGATGCAGCGCGGTGCGGTGATCCATGTCTGTGGGTCGTTGCAGGGCATGGCCGAAGGCGTGGACCAGGTGCTGCGTACTGCGCTGGGTGATGAAGCGGTGGAAACGCTGCTGGAAAACGGGCGCTACCGCCGCGATGTGTATTGATTCCTGCCGCCGAACGCTGGTGTGAGCCGAGCATGGGCTCGGCTCTACAGTGTTCGTGCAGCCGATGTAGCGCCGAGCCCACGCTCGACTGACTAGGCCGCCGCGCGCGCCTGCGGCATCGACTGCAAGCGGAACGCGCCCACGGCTTCTGCCAAGGCACGCACCTGCGCCTGCATCTGCGCCGTGGAGGCACCGGCCTCTTCCACCAGACTGGCGTTGCGCTGGGTGCTGGCTTCCATCTGCACGATGGTCTGGTTCACCTGAGCGATGCCCGCATGCTGGTCCTGCGACGCACTGCGGATACCTGCCAGCAGCTCGGCCAGCTGCTGCACGCTGCCGACGATCTCGCCCATCGTGGTGCCGGCCTGCGCGGCCTGCTGGTTGCCCTGGCCGACACGCGCCACCGAATCCTCGATCAGCCCCTTGATCTGCTTGGCCGCCTCGGCACTGCGCTGCGCCAGCAGGCGCACTTCGGCGGCCACCACGGCGAAGCTGCGGCCCTGCTCGCCGGCACGCGCCGCTTCCACCGCCGCATTGAGGGCAAGGATGTTGGTCTGGAAGGCGATGCCGTCGATCAACTGGGTGATGTCGCCGATCCGTCGCGAGGCTTCGCTGATGCCATGCATGGTCGCGACCACCTGGCCGACCGCCTCGCCACCCCGCTGGGCCACCGCCGCCGCGCCCTGCACCAGTGCATCGGCGCGGCCTGCGGCATCGGCGTTGCGGCCGACGGTATCGGTCAGCTCCTGCATCGACGCCGCGGTCTCTTCCAGGTTGGCGGCCTGCTGCTCGGTGCGCCGCGACAGATCGTGATGGCCGGCGACGATCTCGCCAACGCCGGTATCCAGGCTGGAGGTGGCCTGCTGGATGCGGGTGACGATGCGGCCCAGCTGCGCGACGGTGGCATTGGCATCGTCGCGCATGCGCGCGAACACGCCCTGCAGGTCCCCCTCCATGCGCACGCTGAGGTCGCCGCGGGCCAGCGCAGCCAGCAGTGCCTGCAGGTCACCAAGGTTGGTTTCAAAGGTGGCCAGCAGGCGGTTGATGCTGGTCGACAAGGTGCGCACGAAGCCCTGTTTTCCCTCCAGCGCGATGCGGCCGTGCAGGTCGCCATGTGCGGCGGCGTCGACCAGGGCAGCGACCTCGGTTTCCAGCAGCGTCTCCAGCGCACGACTGCGCCATTCCACCGCTACGCCGAGGAACTGCCCTTCGTCGATGATGGGGTTGGCAATCAGCTGGTAGCGCACGCCGGCATGGCTGATCTCGCGCTCCTCGCGCTGGCGCGCGCCGGCCAGGCTGGCCAGCGCCGGATGCAGGCGCACGGCATCGCTGCCCACCAGATCTTCGGCCTCGCGCTCGAGTTGCTGCAGCAGTGCCGGATTGACGTAGGCCACCTGGCCCTCGGCATCGATCACCATCAGCCCGGTCTGCGCACTGTCCAATGCCTGCCGCACACGGGTGTTGCCGCGCGCCACGGCACGCTCGGCCTCGATGCGCGCGCGCAGGCGCTGCTGCATGTCGACCAGGCGCTGCGCCAGCTGGCCGATTTCATCGTTGGCGTTGTAGACGCGCAGGGTGGTGTCGAGTCGGTCGTCGGCGATGTCGCTGGCGAAACGCAGGGTGTCCTGGATCGGCTGGCGCACCGCACGCAGCACCAGCACCAGGCTGGTGATCAACACACCGGCGACCAGCAGCAGGGTCACCGCGAACAGCACGCTCATGGTGCGTGCGCCGGCCTGCTGGCGCGCCTGTGCCTTGGCCAGCGCCGCCACCTGGGCCTGCTGGAAGGCGGCCAGCGCCGGCGCCACGCCGGCGGCGGTATCCAGCAGCGATTGCGCCTCTACATCCAGGCCCACGCGGGCGGCGGTATAGCCCAGCAATGCGGCCTGATAGGCCTCCATGCCGTTACGAAGGGCATCCTGCGCATCGGTCGGCAGGCCCACCAGTGCGAGATCGAACGGCAGCTTTTCTTCGCTCGCACGGTCGGCATGGGTGGAGTCGCCATCGAGCAGCAGCAGTGCCTCCTGGCGGCGCATCTTCTGCAGGGACAACGCCAACGAAGGCCGCTGCAACGCATCCACCTGCGCCTGCAGGGCGTCGGCGGCCTGCTGCAATTGCGCGGCGAGGCCGGCATCGCCACGACCCATCTCATCGACGCGTTCGAACAGGGCGGCCACACCCTGCGAGAACGCGCCGGCGGCTTCGGTCAGTGCCTGCAGCGCCTCGCGCCGGCCGGGATCCATCGGCATCGCGCGCAGCGCCTGAAGATCGGCCTGGAGCGCCTTCTGCGTCGCCAGCAGCTGCGCGCGGTCGGCATCGTCGAAACTACGTGCATACTGGGTTTGCAGACGACGCGCCTCGGCCACCTGCGTGGCCACGCTCGCGGCCAGATCGCTGCCGTGCTGGTAGCTGGCCTGGCTGCGCGCCGCCTGCGTGCTGGCATGGCCGGTCCAGGCGTAGACGGCGGCGATCGCGATCAGGCCCAGCCCACAGACCCACAGGGTCGCCTTGAGCTTGCTGGCCACACTGAGCCGATGCGGCTGCAGCCACAGCAGCAGGCCGGGGGACGCCGAGCGCAGTGCGGCAAGCCGCATGCGCAGGGACCGGAGGTGGGGGACGACGGCCGACATGACAGGCTCCAGGCGGAAGGACGCACCTGTATCGGCGGGAAATGGCGCAACTTTAGGGCGCTCCTGGTTCACTCCCATCGATTGCTGGCGGACGCGGCCTTTGTACCCGGCACAGGCGACGGGGGGATGACACCCGCGCAATGCTTGACCTCAACCCCGGTTGGGAGAGCACAGTAGATCTCCCTCCCCCGCCCGGCGCGCGCATGACGACGCTCGATGTCCCCCGCTACCTGCAACGCCTGAAGCTGGATGCACCGCCACCGCTGACGCTGGCGGGCCTGACCCTGCTGCAGCAGCGCCACAACGCACTGCTTCCGTTCGAAACCCTCAGCTGCCTGCTGCGCGATGCAGTACCGATCGACCTGGACAGCGTGCAGCGCAAGCTGCTCGACGACCGTCGTGGCGGCTACTGCTTCGAACTCAATGGCGGCCTGCTGGCACTGCTGCAGGCGCTGGGCTTCGATGCACAGCCGTTGAGCGCGCGCGTGCTGCTGGCCGCCCAGGACGGCGAACTGACCGCACGCACCCACCTGCTGCTGCGCGTGCAGGTGGACGGCGATGACTGGCTGGTGGATGCCGGTTTCGGCAGCCTGACCCCGACCGTGCCGCTGCGGCTGCATGATCCGCAGCCGCAGGCCACGCCCCACGAGCGCTTCCTGTTGCAGCGCCTGCCCGGCGAGGGGGATTTCGTGCTGTCCGCCGAGTCCGGCGATGGCTGGCGGGCGATGTATCGCTTCGACCTGCACGCGCCGGCACCGATCGACAACGTCGTGGGCAACTGGTACGTGTGCACCCATCCCGATTCCAGTTTCCCCGGCCAGCTGCGCGCATCCCTGACCGGGCCGGACTGGCGACGCACCATCGGCAGTGGCAACTACACCGAGTACCGTCCCGGCCAGGCACCGGACAAGCGTCCGCTGCACGATGTGGGCGACGTGCGCGAGGTGTTGCAGCAGCGCTTCGGCATGCAGCTGCCGGACGACCCACGGCTGGACCCGGCGATCAACGACTGGCTGCAGCGCTCGCGCGCCGCGCCCTTGTAGAGCCGAGCCCATGCTCGGCTGCTGTTGGCCCAGCCGCTCCAGCTCAGCCGAGCATGGGCTCGGCTCTACGGAATCGCGCGCGCCTGCACTGCGATCCGGTTGCCTTCACTGTCGCGGATCTCGGCCACACGCCAGTCACCCGCGTCGGCCGGGCCGAAGCGCAGCTCGGCCCCGGCCTGCAGCGCACGCTCGAGGCTGGCATCCAGGTCGTCAACCCCGATGTAGATGCGCGCACCGTGGACGGAGGGCAGATAGTCGGCCCCCCGCACCAGCGCCATGCTGGCACCGGTGGCCTCATCGGCAAACGGCAGGTAAGCCATCCTGCAGTCGTGCAGCAGGATCGGTTCGTCCACCGCCACCTGCAGCCAGTGCTGATAGAACGTGATGGCCCGGCCCAGGTCAGTGACCGGTATCTCGACGTGCAGGATGGGGTTCATGTCCGCAGGATAACCGGATGCTGACACTGCCTTGCAGGTCCGTACTGGCATGCTGGACCGCCCTTTCCCCGCGGAGTCCTGCATGTCCCTGGCCGATCATCGTGGTGCGCTGGCACCGCTGGGCTTCCTGCGCGTGGCCATCAACCTGGGCAATCCAGTACTGGCGCAGGGGGACGCGCGCTCACCGCGCGGGCCGTCACTGGAACTGGCCACGGCATTGGCGCAGCGCATGGGCGTGCAGGCACGCTTCACCTGCCACGACGCCGCGGCCGCGGTGGTCGCTGCAGCCAGCAAGGATGCCTGGGACCTGGCCTTCCTGGCCATCGATCCGGCGCGCGCCGACCGCATCGCCTTCAGCGCCCCCTATGTGGAGATCGAAGGCACCTACCTGGTGCGCGAGGACAGCCCTGCGCAGCAGGTGGCCGACCTGGACCGCGATGGTCTGCGCATCGCGGTCGGTCGTGGCGCCGCCTACGACCTGTTCCTCAGCCGCGAACTGCGCCACGCCATGATCGAGCGGGCCGAGACGTCGGCCGCTGCCATCACCCTGTTCGATCTGCAGCGCCTGGATGCCGCCGCCGGCGTGCGCCAGCCGCTGGCCGCCTGGGCGCAGGCGCATCCCGGCCACCGCGTGCTGGCCGACCGTTTCACCGTGATCCAGCAGGCGGTCGCGGCGCCGGCCTCGCGCCCGGCCGATGCATTGCAGGCGCTGTTCGAGGAAGTGGAGGCGATCAAGGCAGGCTCGTTGCTGGGCGAAGCCTTCGCCCGTGCCGGGCAGGCGGTTACGTTGGTACGGTGACTGCGGGACACACGCAGTCGGGCATGGCTCGACGCTATAAATGCGCGTCTGCCATGTGCCGGACGTGCTCGGCCGCCTGAGCGTGCAGCCAGTCGCGGAAGGCCAGGAAGCCGCGATGGCGGGCCGAGCGCTGCGGGTAGACCAGCCAATGCGGCCAGGCGGTTTTCAGTCGCAGGCTGGACAGCGCCACCAGTTGGCCCGAATCCAGCAGCAGGCGCGCCCGCGTCACCCGTCCCAGCGCTACGCCCACCCCGTCCAGCGCCGCACGGTGATGCGCCTCCGAATCATCCAGCACCGCCACGAAGCGCGGCGGCGGGTTCTGCCCACTCAGCGCGAACCAGGCGCCCCACGCGCCATCGGGATCCCCCAGCAGCGGCCACTGGTTCAGCGGCACGCGGTCGATCCCTCCCATGCGTTCGATCAGCGCCGGGCTGGCCATCGGCAGCAGCCACTCGTCGAACAGCGGCTCCACCACCAGGCCCGGCCACTGCCCGCTGCCCAGCCGCAGCGCGGCGTCGAACTGGCGCTGTCGCTCGAAGTCAATCAGGCGTTCACTCGACTGCAGGTTGATCTCGATCTGTGGATGCTCGGCAACGAAGTGCCCCAAGCGCGGCACCAGCCACGCCGACGCCATCGACGGTACCGCGCTGATCGTCAGCACGTGCTCGGCGCGTGCGGCATAGGGCTGGAAGGCCTCGTTGATCGCATCCAGATGCGGGCCGACCTGGTCGAGCAGGCGCTGCCCTTCCAGGGTGAGGGTGACGCCGCGTGGCTGGCGGACCAGCAGTGGCTGCCCCAGCCGCTCTTCCAGCTGGCGCATCTGATGGCTGAGCGCACTGACGGTCAGGCTCATCGACGCCGCTGCGCGTGACAGGTTGCCCAGCCGCGCGGCGGCCACGAAGCCCTGCAGGGCGTGAAGGGGCGGACGGGACATCAGGCTTGAATTCCTCTCAAGGCATGCTTGCGGAAATGTCGCTTTTTCCCGGTCAATGCTGCCCGTATCGTGCAATCCACTCAAGTGGAGGGACGCTCATGAACATCTACGGCAGCCTGTTGTTCCTGCAGGGCCACGTGGCCAACGCCGAACTGGCCCGGCAGCTGGCCTGCCCGTCCACCGGCTCCCCCACGGGTGCGCCGCAACCGGCCGCGCCGGTTCAGAAACCGCGTGGCCGTTGAACACGGCTCAACCTGCATACCAACGCTGGACGTGTTCAGGCAGCCATGGCATTGGGTCGATATCCAGCGCCCGGCAACCGTCGAGGGTGTCACGCAGCACGCGCTCGCCGGGGCCACCGGGCATGCGCAGGCCATCCTCTTCCGGAAGCTGCACCGCCGCCCAGTCGTGCAGCCGGTCCATGCGCAGGCGCTGGGCGGCCTGCAGCCAAGCCTTGAGCTGGAAACAGCGATAGCCCTGTGCGCCCAACGCATCAACCGCGAGCGACAACGCCTGGTTGGCACCACGCACCCATTCGGTGCGACCTCCGGCCTTGTCCTGGACCGTCATCGGCGCCGGCGCGCGGTGCGCCTTGAACGGCGAACGCAGCTGCAGCTCCAGATCACGCGCATCGCGCTCGCTCTCCGCTTCCACCAGCGTACCGGCATCAAGGTCGAAGAACTCGAACCAGCGCCGGTGCAATGCGCTGATGCGCCCGAGCGGATCGCGTGAAAAGCCGATCTTCGCGTAGTCCTCCCACGCACAGGGGAAGACGTAGGCGAAGACACGACCGTCGATGCGGATATGCGACTGCATGTGCGCAGGCTGCCTCCACTGCAGCCCGGGCGCAACCGGGCGTTGCGGTGGGCGCCGCAGGGCTTTGGCAGTACGGCTTCATGCAGCCGCTTCGGACTATCCTTGCTGGCTGTCGCTGTCATCACCGCCACCATGCCTGCTCCTGCGCCTGCCCACCTGCCGGTCTCGTCCATCACCCTGGAAGCGGCAACCTTCGCGGTGGTCCACCAGCACAACGCGGACATCGCGCGGCAACCGGCCTCGCTGACCAAGCTGATGACCGCCTACGCCGCTTACGGATGCGTCGAAGAGAACAGTGGCACGTGGGACCAGGCCGTCACCATCGCCGCCGAGGATGTGCATGCCGTAGCCGATGATGAAACACGCATGGGCCTGGTGCCCGGCGAAACGGTCACGCTGGCGCGTCTGCTGGAAGGGTTGATGATCGTCTCCGGCAATGATGCGGCGCTGGCCATCGCACGCCATCTGGACGGATCACAGCCTGCGTTCCTGGGCCGCATGAACTGGCACGCGCGCCAGCTTGGCCTGCGCAGCACGCGGTTCGCCAGCGTGTCCGGCATCACCACCCCGCACCATGCCTCCAGCGCGCGCGACATGGCGGTACTCGCCGCCTGCCTGCTGAATGACCATCCGCAGATCCTGGCAATCACCGCGCAGCGCACGTTCGCGCATGGCCGCTTCAGCCGCAGCAACCAGAACGCACTGCTTGGCGAAGACGGCGTGGATGGATTGAAGACCGGTTACACCCAGGCCGCAGGCTTCTGCCTGGCCGCCACTGCCTGCCGGGCTGTGCCCGGGCGGAACCTGCCGGTACGCCTGATCACCGTGGTGCTGGGCGCTGAAAGCCGCGACGCACGCGATGCCTTTGTGCGCGAGCGGCTGGCCGCCGGGTTTGCGGCGCTGGACGACACCACCGCCGACGCCTGAGCGGATCAGCGTCGCTTGACCGTCGCCACGATCAAGCGCTGCAGCTCGGCCTCGGCGCCGACCTTGTCCAGCGCGCCTCCCGCCACGGCTTCGGACAGGGCTTCGGCCGCACCGAGAATCGCCCAGCGTCCGGCCAGGGGGACCGTGCCATCGGCCGCAAACGGGCCCAGCCAGGTGTCGCAGTTGTCGATGAAGTCCTGCTGGTAGCGCCGACGCACTTCATGGAGTTCCGGCGCGCCCACCAGCGCAGCGAGGATGCCCTGCACTTCACTGCCCTGGCTGAGGACGCAGTCGATGTAGCCGGAGGCGATGGCCGCCGCACGATCGGCCAGGTGCGCCCTGGCACGGCCGATACGCTCGTGGAAGACCACCGTCTGCCGCCCGTCATAGTCATCGTAGAGCGCGGCCAGCAGCCCGTTGCGGGTCACGAAGTGATCATAGGCCACCGGTTTGGTCACACCGGCCGCCTCGGCCAGCCGCCCCAGCGTCAATGCGTCGGTGCCTTCGTCGCCGACCAGCGCCCAGGCCACGTCCAGCAACTGGCGGGCGCGTTGCTCGCGGGTCAATCGGCGGCGCGTGGGAGCGGCGTTGGCAGGCATCGGTGGAGCACGGCGGTCAGCGCATCGGAGCACCGATTTTACGGCCGATCGCCAGCGCGGTCTGCAGATGCGCTTCGGCTGCACCGGAATCGGCGTCCAGCAGCAGGTCGGACGACAGCACGCGCGCGCCGCAGTAGTCGAAGATGCCCATGTCGATCTGGGTCTTCATCGCCGCACCGTAGCCGCGCCGTTCGATCATGTCCGCGCCAGCCCCGCCGATGCCGACCAGATGCACGCCCAACCGCTGCAGCTTTTTCTGCACCTTGCCATCGGCGCCGTCCTGGTAGGCCCAGCCCTGGGTGAACACACGATCGATCCAGCCCTTCAGCAGCGCGGGGAAGGACCACCAGTACAGGGGATAGACCAGTACCAGCGTGTCGGCAGCCTGCAGCCGCGCCTGCTCGGCGGCGACGTCAGCCGGAGTTGCGCCGGTGCCACGGAACAGCGCCTGGTCCTGCATGTTGAAGCGCGGATCGAAGCCTTCAGCCATCAGATCGGCGTGGGTCACGCTGTTGGCGGCATCCGACGCGGTGATGGCTTCGCCGATGCGCCTGGCGATGGCATGGGTCAACGCGCCGGGTTCAGGGTGGGCGGTAACGATGAGGGTGTGCATGGGGCATGTCCGGAGTTCACTAACTACCAATAGTAAGTAGTGTCGCCCGGGATACCAGCGCCATGCGTGGGACGCTGTTTCCGCATCCACCGTATAGTGCGGCGGTTCCCACTGAGCTGCCCGACGATGCACCGGTATCTGCTTGCCCTTCTGCTGGCCCTGCCGATGGCAATGGACGTTACGCCCGCGCTGGCCGGTGAACTCAGTCCGGAAGACTCGGCCGCATTGCGCAAGGAGGTGCAGGCGATGATGGGCGCCTTCGCCCGTGGCGATACCGAGCTGATCATCGCGCGTACCCATCCCAGCCTGAAGCAGCTGGCCGGTGGCGACGAGGCCTATGCGCGGGCGACCCGCGACACCGTGAAGGCGCTGCGCAGGGCCGGCGTCAGCATCATCAGCGACGAGGCAGGCGTGCCGGGCCGCACCTACGCGGCCGGTGACGAGGAAGTCTGCTTCGTACCGCGCCAGTCACTGCTGCGCGTGCGCGAAGCGCCGATGCGCAGCACGTCATTCATGGTTGCTGTGCGACGCGTCGGTACAACGCAATGGCGCTATCTGGACGGCGCGGCGATGCTGGACAACCCGGCACTGCTGCGGCAACTGCTGCCGGCGCTGGAGCCGGGCGTGACGCTGCCCAGGGGTGGGATGGAAGCGCTGTAGTCGCAGGTGCGCGTCCATCCACGCCCGGGCTGGATCCATTGCAGGCCTGGGCGTGTGTCAGCGGAACAGCGCGTTCAACGCCGCGCCCGAAGCCGCCTGCTGCAGGCCATCGAAGCGGCCGTCCTGCATGATCGGCTCGATGGCCTGCATCAGCCCACCCCACGCAGCTCGCGCCAGCGCACCGCCCAGGCTGACCCGTCGCACGCCGAGTGCGGCGATGTCCTGCAGGCTCAGCGGTGTCGGTCCACCCACCAGCAGGTTCACCGGCTTCGCCCCCGCAGCGGCAACCACCGCGCTGATCTGTTCGCGCGTGCTGATGCCCGGTGCATACAGCACATCGGCGCCGGCCTCGGCATAGGCGCGCAGGCGCTGCAGGGTGTCCTGCAGATCCGGCACGCCAACGAAGAAATTCTCGGCCCGCGCGACCAGCAGCACATCGCCCCCCGCGCGGTCGATGGCCGCACGTGCCGCACACAGTCGCTCGACCGCCTGCCCGATCGGCCGCAGCGGCGCATCGGGCACGCCGCTGGCGTCCTCGATCGACAGCGCCGCGATACCGGTGTCGATGGCCGCCGCCACCGCCTCGCCCACTGCCTGTGGCGTGGCGCCGAAGCCATCACCGAAATCGGCGTTCAACGGCAGCGGTGTCGCGGCCGCCATCAGCCGCAGATGTTCCAGTGTGGCCTGCAGCGAAACCGCCCCATCCGGCCGCCCTTCACTCCAGGCGCAGCCGGCACTGGTCGTGGCCAGTGCCTGGAAGCCCTGCCGCTGCAGGTAGCGGGCGCTGCCTACGTCCCACGGATTGGGCAGCACGAAACAACCGCGCGCATGCAGCTGGCGGAAACGCGCGCGCTTGCGCTGGGTGTCGGCATCAAGCGGGGTCATGGCGGGTTCCCGGGCGGCGGACCTGCACCCTAGCCCACGCTGCGGCGGCACTCAATCACGGCGTGGGCCAGCGTGCATGAGGTGATGCCGGCTGCTTATTGGACACCACCGTGCACGCTGCCCGAGCGTGCTTGCCTGCCACACAGTGCCCCACGGAGCCCCAGATGCACCCGGACCCGCAGACCCTGATCGACGCCGGCGACGATGACGCCCATTGGGCCGACCTGCTTTCACCCGCGCGCCGTCGCCTGATCGCGTCGGCCGGGCTGGCCGCTGGCGGCCTGGCCAGCGCGTCGGCTGCCACCGCAGCCGCGCGCAGCGACAACGCCGTGAACACCACCGAACCCGGGCGACCCGGCTTCCGCGCCATCGTTCCGCCGGCGCCCGAGGGCCGCAGCCCATGGGGCCAGGCCACGGCCAGCGAGCCTACCCCGCGGCCGGCCAGCGTGCGCCCCGGCGAGGCCACGCTGCCCACCCGGCCACGTGCCTACACCGCCATCAAGAGCTACCACGCCCACATCTACTTCGACGAGGACAGCTTCGAGAAGGCCGCGCTGCTGCGGCGCTGGGCCGCCGAGCGCTTCCCGGTGGAGCTGGGCAACTGGAACCTTGAGCCACGCGGGCCGCACGTCACCCCGTCGTTCTATTTCGGCTTCACCAACGACCTGTTGCCGGTGCTGGTGCCCTGGCTGCAGCTCAACAGCCTGGGCCTGACCATCCTGATCCACCCCAATACCGGCGATGGCCGCGCTGACCATCTGCATTACGCGTTGTGGGTGAACCGCGCGCAGCCGGTCAATGCCTACAACTGGCCGGCGCCGAAGCCCGGGCAGCCGGAACCGCTGGAAGAGGTGTTCCCGAACGTGGTGCCGACGGTGCCGCTGGAGATCTGAGCGGCCGGGTGCCGGACAGCTCCATGTTGGGGCGCAGTGTGCTGCCCACCGAACCCCGTCCTCCCCGCATGGCGTGGATGCCGGCATCGTCGGCCTACGTGCATGCATCCCCGTCCAGCACCACGTTCAGCGCGCCTTGATCCAGCGCCCGCCATACGGCCGCAAGCGCTCTGGCAGATTTCAAACAAACGATTGAAACGCTGCAAACTTCGCCGAACTGGACAGCATCCGCCGGTTCCGCCAGACTGCCGCCCTTTCCCGTCTTCCGGATCCCATGGCGAAGCTGCTGGTCCTGCACGGCCCCAACCTCAACCTGCTCGGCACCCGCGAGCCGGAGGTCTACGGCCACACCACGCTGGCCGACATCGACCAGGCCCTGGCTGCCCAGGCATCGGCCGCCGGACACACCGTGGAACGCCTGCAGTCCAACGCCGAGCATGTGCTGGTGGACCGCGTGCAGGCTGCGCGCAGCGACGGAACCGCTTTCATCCTGATCAACCCCGCCGCCTTCACCCACACCTCGGTCGCCCTGCGCGATGCGCTGGCGGCGGTGGCGGTGCCGTTCATCGAGATCCACCTGTCCAACCCGCATACCCGTGAGCCGTTCCGCCAGCACAGCTACTTCAGTGACAAGGCAGTGGGCGTGGTATGCGGTTTCGGTGCCGACAGCTACCGCTACGCGATGGACGCGGCGCTGCTGCGCGTGCAGGCGGCCAGCGCGTGAAGATGCCGCCGCGTGTGCTTGCCGGCATCCTGCTGTGGGCCGGTCTGTGCGGCGCCAGTGTCGCTGCCGAGCGCGCGGCCGCGGGCATCGACTGCGCACAGGCAAGCGGCGGCTACGAGCGCGACATGTGCGATTCCGATCGCCTGGATGATGCCGACAGCGCATTGAACGCCGTCTACGCGCAGGCGCGTGGCGAACTGAAGGCGCAGGCAACCGATGGCAGCTGCAGCCGCTGCGCGGCGGCCGAACAACAGCTGGTGAAGGCCCAGCGCATCTGGATCACCTTGCGCGATGCAGATTGCGAGGCGGTGTATGCCTTCAATGCAGACGGCACCTCGCGCAACCCCGCGAAGATGCAATGCCTGATCACCCAGACGCGCGACCGTACGCGGCAGCTGCGCGAGTTCTACGAACTGCTTTGAACCGAGTGCAACCGCACTCTCCACCACACTGACATCACGAGCAAAGAGGCCACCATGGATCTCCGCAAAATCAAGAAGCTGATCGACCTGCTGGAAGAGTCGAACCTGGCTGAAATCGAAATCAAGGAAGGCGAAGAGTCGGTGCGCCTGTCGCGCGCCCCGGTGGCCGGCTATGCCGCCCCGGTCGCCGCGCCGGTGTATGCCGCTCCGGCCGCCCCGGCGCCGCAGGCGATGCCGATGCAGTCGCCGACCGAAGCCTCCACCGGCGGCAGCGCCAAGCCGGGCCCGGCACTGCCGGAAGGCCACGTGCTGCGCTCGCCGATGGTCGGCACCTTCTACGCCTCGTCCGCCCCGGACAAGCCGGCCTTCGTCACCGTGGGCCAGCAGGTCAAGGAAGGCGAAACCCTGGCCATCATCGAAGCGATGAAGATGTTCAACCCGATCGAAGCCGACACCTCCGGCACCATCGTTGCCATCCTCGGCGAGAACGGCCAGCCGGTGGAATTCGACCAGCCGCTGTTCGTGATCGGCTGAGGGGCGCGCCATGCTCGACAAAGTCGTCATCGCCAACCGAGGGGAGATCGCGCTGCGCATCCTGCGCGCGTGCCATACCCTCGGCATCCGCACGGTGGCCGTGCACTCCACGGTCGACCGCAACCTCAAGCACGTGGCCATGGCCGACGAGTCGGTCTGCATCGGTCCGGCGCCGTCGCCGCAGAGCTACCTCAACATCCCGGCCCTGATCGCGGCGGCGGAAGTCACCGATGCCCAGGCCATCCACCCGGGCTACGGCTTCCTGTCGGAGAACGCCGACTTCGCCGAACGCGTGGAAGAGTCCGGCTTCATCTTCATCGGCCCCAAGGCCGACACCATCCGCATGATGGGTGACAAGGTCGAAGCCATCCGCGCGATGAAGGCCGCGGGCGTACCGTGCGTGCCCGGCTCGGGCGGCCCGCTCGGCGAGGACATCGTCGCCAACACCAAGATCGCCCGCGAGATCGGTTATCCGGTCATCATCAAGGCGGCCGGCGGTGGCGGTGGTCGCGGCATGCGCGTGGTGCACGCCGAAGCGTCGCTGAAGACCTCGATCGAAACCACCAAGAGCGAGGCCAAGGCCGCGTTCGGCAATGGCGAGGTCTACATGGAGAAGTTCCTGGAGAATCCGCGCCACGTGGAAATCCAGGTGCTGGCCGACGGACAGGGCAACGCCATCCACCTCGGTGAGCGCGACTGCTCGATGCAGCGCCGCCACCAGAAGGTGGTGGAAGAGGCACCGGCGCCGGGCATCACCGCCGAGCAGCGCGAGCAGATCGGCAAGGTCTGCGTGGAAGCCTGCATCCGCATCGGCTACCGCGGCGCGGGCACGTTCGAGTTCCTGTACGAGGACGGCCGCTTCTACTTCATCGAAATGAACACCCGCATCCAGGTGGAGCATCCGGTCACCGAAATGGTCACCGGCATCGACCTGGTGGCCGAGCAGCTGAAGATCGCCGCCGGCCAGAAGCTGTCGATCAAGCAGAGCGACGTGGTGCTGACCGGCCATGCCATCGAGTGCCGCATCAACGCTGAAGATGCCGAAACCTTCGTGCCGAGCCCGGGCACCATCACCGGCTTCCATCCGCCGGGTGGCCCCGGCGTGCGCGTGGACACCCACATCTACAGTGGCTACCGCGTGCCGTCGAACTACGACTCGATGATCGGCAAGCTGATCGTGCACGGCCCGGACCGCGAAACCGCCATTGCCCGCATGCGGGTGGCACTGAGCGAAATGGTGGTCGATGGCATCAAGACCAACATCGCCCTGCAGCAGCGGATCATGCGTGACAAGGGCTTCCAGGCCGGTGGCCAGAACATCCACTACCTGGAAAAGCGCCTGGCCGAGCGCAAGAACAAGCCGATCGCATTGACCTGATCGGCGCCAGGTGCTGGACATGAAAAGGGCGGGGATATCCCCGCCCTTTTCTGTTCCTGTAGAGCCGGGCCCATGCTCGGCTTGCCGCCAAGCACAGCCGAGCATGGGCTCGGCTCCACAGCGAGCACGTCAGCGCTTGTCGGCCACGTCGGCCGGAATCTGCGAATGGGCCAGCGGCCGCACGCCATTGGGCGAGGTCGGATCGACGATCACCATGGTTTCGGTCGAACCATCGGGCCACACCACCTGGAAGGTGCTGCCGGCCGGCAGTGAAGCGAATGGCATGCCACTCTGCGCGCGGTAGACCGCAGCGACCTGGCTGGCACCGGCGCGGCGCACGTCTTCCTGCGCCTTCACCGTGGTCAGCTCCACCTTCGACAGATGCCGGTAGCGGTCCTCGTAGGTATCGATCATCAGCAGGCCAACCGCCCCAGCCGAGTAGGCCACGAACAGCGCCACCCAGAACCAGAACTTGGCCCCATGCAGGAATCGACGGTAATTCATCGCCCGTCCCTCTTTCCAACCAATCGCTTGATCCATTCCTTCATTTTCCCAGCACCTTGCCGCGATACCGCAGCGTCATACACGAAATCCCGGAAATCCTGCGCTCCATCCTGCGAACAGATCCCTCCGTTCGCACAAAAATTGTTGACCAGCACGCTGTCCGCTCCACAGGCCAGGCCGAGTTCACAGGCCGCAAGCCGCCATGCAAGTTCACTGAGCTGCTCGCCCGCCACCAGCCCGTCAAGCGCGCGGTCACCGGCCGCACGCACGCCCATGCCTGGCGCGATGGCCATGTAGGCCTCGGGGTCGCGCGAGGTGCGCACGCGCTCGACCAGGTCGCGGCGGTACTCGGCACTGTCATGCAAGGGCTCGCCCTCGGCGAACAGCGACGCTTCCGCGGCCAGGTTGCCCTGCGCGGCCGCCTTGCGGCGTTCGGCCAGCACCAGCGCCGCGCCCAGCTTGTCGCCCGGCACGAAACCGCCACACCGCTGTGCCACGCGCTCGCGTGCCTCGATCATCGCCGGCGCCGCAGTCAGGCCCAACCCGCTCAGTACGTTGTTGTCCAGGCGGTAGCCACCCGGATCGAGTGCGTACTGCGCGCAATAGTCATAGACGCGGCTGAGCATCCAGCGCGCCTCGTGATTGCCGTTGTCGGCCTGTGCGCGCAGGCGCTGGGCGTAGGCATACAGGTCGCTGGCGTCTTCGATGTCGGCGCGCAGGTCCAGCGGCAGGCCCGACGGCAGCGTGTTGCCGCGCTCGAAAGCCGCCAGCCGCCGCGCCGGGGCTTCCGGCACCACCGGCAGCGGCGCTCCGCCGTCACGGCTGGCCATGGCCAGCGGCAGGTCCGGCGACGCCGACGTCGACGCCACGCCCGCGGCATGGCCGCTGGCCCGATACCCGGCCACGCCCAGCACGGCCACCGCCGGCAGCACGAGCAACCAGGTTTTCAGGGTCGGAGCGAAGGCCATCGGCGGTGGTGAGCGTTCACGGCACACAGGAAAGCGCCGAGTTTAGCAAGGCCCGGCAGGCCTGTCTGAACTGCCCCCATTCATCTCAGAGCGGCATCTCAGGCAATACGGAGACGCCCCGATGGTCTAGCATTGCCCCCTTTCCCGCGACTGTCCCCACCGCCATGCCGTTCCTGGAACTGACCCTGCGCTGCACCGAAGCCACCCAGCCCCGCTATGAAAATGCGCTGGAGGACGTCGGCGCACTGGCCGTGACCCTGCTTGATGCCGAAGCCGACACCAGCAACGAACAGGCCATCCTCGAACCCGGCGTGGGGGAAACGCCGCTGTGGGACACCCTGGTGCTGAGCGCGCTGTTCCCCGCCGACAGCAATGCGCTGCTGCTGCTGGCCGCCCTGGAATCCTTCGACCCGGAACTGGACTGGAGCAATGGCAGCTTCCGCGCGGTCGAAGACGAAGACTGGGAGCGCGCATGGCTGGACCAGTTCCAGCCGATGGATTTCGGCAGCCGCACCTGGATCGTGCCGTGGAACCATGAACTGCCGGACGCTGCACAGGCCGCCGATGCCGCCGTGGTGCGGCTGGACCCGGGCCTGGCCTTCGGCTCGGGCACCCACCCGACCACCGCCCTGTGCCTGCGCTGGCTGGACCAGCTGGCCGTGGACGGCCAGCTGCAGGGCCAGCGCGTGCTCGACTTCGGCTGCGGCTCGGGCATCCTCGCGCTGGCCGCGCTGAAGCTGGGCGCCGCCGAAGCGATCGGCGTGGACAACGACCCGCAGGCGCTGGTCGCCACCGCCGACAATGCCGAGCGCAATGGCGAGCAGGCCCGCATGCAGGTGTACCTGCCGCAGGACGAACCGGTCGCCACCTACCCGATCGTGGTCGCCAACATCCTTGCCTCGGCGCTGGATGCGCTGGCCGAGCTGCTGGCCGCACGCGTCGCCGCCGGCGGTCGCATCGCCCTGTCGGGCATCCTGCAGGGCCAGGAAGGCGAACTGCTGCAGCGTTATGCCGCGTGGTTCAACGATCTGCAGGCCACCCAGGATGGCGACTGGATGCGCATCACCGGCACGCGCCGCGCCTGATCGTGATTGAATGACCGCTGGATCCGAGCCCGCGCCCTGAGCATGTCCGAGCCGAACCCGCCGCGCCGCCCTTTGGCCACCTTCCTGCGCCCCGCGTCGGAAGGCGAGGCCGCACCTGCGACCGACGCGCGCACGCCCGACCCGTCGGCGCATGACATCCCTGCCGCGAAGTCCGGGGACCCGGTCGACGCGGCGCTGCCGCCGATGGCGGAGACGCGACAGCTCGATGACACCGTCATCCTCGACGAAGCGACCGTGATCGAACCCGTCCTTGCCGTCCCGGCCGCGCAGGCGGTGGCCGGCGATGCGCCGAGCTTCCTGGGCACTTCGCGGCCGCGCGCGCTGCCGACGCCGCGCTGGCACTGGGTGCTGGTCGCCGGGCTGGCACTGCTGCTGGTACTGCAGAGCGTGCTGGCCGATCGTGCGCGCCTGGCCGCCGACGCCGGCAACCGCACCTGGCTGGGCGCACTGTGCGGCGTGCTGCGCTGCAGCCTGCCGGCCTGGCACGAGCCGACCGCGTTCACCATGACCAGCCGCGAGATCCGCCCCCTGCCCGGCCAGGCCGGTGTGCTGCAGGTGCAGGCCAGCATCCGCAACGATGCGCGCTGGGCACAGGCCTGGCCGGACCTGCGCCTGTCACTGTCCGATGCCGATGGCCGGGTGATCGGCAGCGGCGTGTTCACGCCCGCGCAATACCTCGGCGAAAGCCCGGCCACGACCGTGCTGGAACCGGGCCAGAGTGCGCGCATCGCGTTCCGCGTGCAGGAACCCGCCGCGTCCACCGTCGCATTCACCTTCGACTTCCTCTGACCAGGGTAGAGGCGACCAGCCGTGGCAGGTCGGGCACGCTCGCGCTAGACTGGCCGCCACCACCTCGTCCGGCCGCGCGCTCCGCGCGCACGGGCCAACCGAATCGGGAACCCCCTTGAACGCTGTCCTCTCTCGTCCTGACAACAGTCGTGGCGCTCCCCGGCCACCGCTGCGTGAACACGTCGCCCAGTCCGTGCGCCGCTACCTGCGTGATCTTGATGGCTGCGACGCGGACGATGTCTACGAGATCGTGCTGCGCGAGATGGAAATCCCGCTGTTCGTGGAAGTGCTCAACCACTGCGAAGGCAACCAGAGCCGCGCCGCCGCGATGCTGGGCATCCACCGCGCCACCCTGCGCAAGAAACTGAAGGAATACGGCATCAGCGCCTGAGCGCGCGCGGGTAGTGCCGGCCGCTCGCCGGCAACCCCATGAACGATGGCAGGATGTCGCAGTTGCCGGCCAGCGGCCGGCACTACCGGTAGATCCACGCCATGCGTGGATGCAGCCCCGGCAGGATCACCCGCCGCCGCCCGCCTTCCAGTAGTACCGCACCACATGGAAGAACACCGGCGCGGCGAAGCACACCGAATCGAGCCGGTCGAGCATGCCGCCATGGCCCTCGATCATGTGGCCCCAGTCCTTGATGCCACGGTCGCGCTTGATCGCCGACATCACCAGGCCGCCCCAGAATCCCATCAGGTTGATCAGCAGCGACAGGCCGAACGCCTGCAGCGGCGTGAACGGGGTGATCCACCACAGCGCGGCCCCAAGCGCGCTGGCACTCAGCACGCCACCCACGAAGCCCTCCACCGTCTTCGATGGCGACAGCTTCGGCGCGATCAGGTGCCGGCCCAGCAGCTTGCCCCAGATGTACTGCAACACGTCCGAGGACTGCACCACGATCACCAGGAAGGCGAACAGCAGCACGTTGCGCGAGGGGTCATGACCGGGCACGTGCAGGTTCAGCAGCAGCGGCACGTGCGAGATGCAGAACACGCAGATCATCAACCCCCACTGCACCTTCGCGGTGCGCTCCAGGTAGTGCGTGGTATCGCCACCGATGGTCGACAGGATCGGCAGGAACAGGAACGCATAGACCGGGATCAGCAGCGTGTACATGCCGTACCAGTCGATCCACACCAGGTAGTACTGCCACGGCAGCACGATGTAGAACGCAGCCAGCAGCGCGTAGTAGTCGCCTGAACGGGTCGGCGCCAGGGTGATGAACTCGCGCAGCGCGAACAACGAAATGATCGCGAACAGCACGATCACCCCGGCGCGGCCGAAGAACAGCGCCAGCCCGACCACGATCGCCATCACCCACCATGCACGGATACGCGACACCAGGTTGGCGATCACCGCGCTGGGCTGACCGCGCTGGCGCCAGCGCAGGGTCTCGGCCACCAGCGTGGCCAGCACCAGCACCGCGCCGACGCCGGCAAACAGCAGGCCGGTCTGCTGGCCGACACTCTGCGTTGCCAGATCGCCAGATACATCCAGCACGAAACTCATGCACGACCCCCATTCGGCGCCAGGTCCAGCAGCGCCTGCCGGCTGCGGGCCAGGAATGCGGCCTTGTCCTCGTCGGCCTGCAGCCGCAGCGGCGTGCCGAAGGTGGCCGTGCACAGCAGCGGCAACGGCAGGAACCGCCCCTTCGGCATCACCCGCTTCAGGTTGTCGATCCATACCGGCACGAACTCCAGCTCCGGCCGTTGCCGCGCCAGGTGGTAGATGCCGCTCTTGAACGGCAACAGCGGTTCATCGCCGATATTGCGCGTGCCTTCCGGGAACAGGATCAGCGAGCAGTCTTCGTCCACCGCATCGCGCAGTACCTTCAACGGGTCCTGCTGGCGATGGCCGGCCTCGCGCTCGACCAGAACACCGTTGAACACCGCATCGATCAGGTAGCGACGCAGGCCATCACGCTGCCAGTACTCGGCCGCGGCCACCGGGCGCACCTGGCGCCGCAGTGCCGGTGGCATCGATGACCAGATCAGCACGAAGTCACCATGGCTGGCGTGGTTGCCGTAGTACACGCGGCGCTCGCTGGACGGCGCGCAACCGATCCACAGCGCGCGTGCGCCGGTCACCACATGGATCGCGCCACTGCAGGCGCGGGCAATCAGTTCGGCAAACATCGGTCACTCCCATTCACGTCTGCGGCCACACCACGGCCAGCACCAGCAGTGCGAACTGCACTGCGGTCAGCAGGTACTGGCGCAGCAGCAGGCGGCGCATGCCGGACCAGCGCGCATCCCAGCCACGCAGTGGCGCATCGGGCGACGCGCGGCGCAGGCCACTGTCGTGCAGCAGCTGATCGATGCGGCGTGCGGCGGCTTCGCCCTCCAGTCCTTCATCGCGCAGCAGCTGCAGCAGGCTGGCATCCAGCCCCACCCGCCACGCGTGGTAGGCCTGTGCGATGCCCGCGGCAACACTGAGCAGCAACAGGCCGGCAGCGATCATCGCCAGCCCCGGCTCGGTGCCGAGCAGCAGCAGTGCCACCAGCAACATCCCCAGCGACAGCAGCGCCGGCCAACGCCCCTGGCGCAGCAGCAGGTGCATGGTCACCAGATCGGGAACCGTGCTCATGCGCGCGCTCCTGCCGCAGCAATGATGGCATGCAGATGCGCCGCGTGCAGCACGATGCCGGGGCGTGCAGCCCGCACGATCGCCACTGCCGCGTTCGCATCGGCGGCACGACCACTGCGCAGCAGCCAGGTGGCGACGCTGGCGGCGCTGCGCGAATAGCCCAGCGCGCAGCACACCAGCAGCGGCCCCTGCACGCGCAGACGCTCGATGGCACCGGCCGCCTCGCGCAGCTGTTCCGGCGTGGGCACCACCAGGTCCAGCATCGGCACGCTGGCATACGCCGCGCCCGGCGCGCGGCAGGACAGTTCAGCACAGGTATCGACCACGCCGACCAGCGGTGTTGGCAACGCAGCACAGGGAATGCGTCCCAGCCACACGTCATCCATCACCGGCACCGGATGCGGCGCACGCCGCGTCCACAGCCGCGAATTGACCCAGGCTGCGCCCAGGTACGGCGCCAGCAGCCAGCGTGCCGCCATGGTCAGGCGACCATCGGCGCGCTTCTGGAACACCGCGGTACCCAGCCCGGCATAGGCCAGCGCCACCAGCAGCAGCGACACCACCGGCCACAGCAGCCACAACGCGGCGCCACGCAGAAGCACCACCGGCACCAGCAGTACAGCGGCCCCCAGCAGGTACACCCCTGCCAGGCGCCAGCGCTTGGCATCACGTGCCGTGCGCCATGCACGCAGCGGTGGCGTGCCCTGCTCCGGCCACAGCCACACGCACAACCAGCCGGCCAGCAGGCCGGTCGGGATATCGATGAAGTGATGCTGGAACGTGGTCAGCACCGAGACGCCGATCAACAGCGCCCACGCGTGCAGCACCCAGCGCCACACCCCGTGCAGGTACTGTGCGAACTTCACCCACAGCACGATCAGCAACACGATGTGCAGCGACGGTGCCTGGTTGAACGGCTTGTCGAAGCCCAGCAGCACATCGAACAGCCAGCCGAACACACCGCCGATCTGCGGACGCTCGAAGCTGAAGCGCAGCGGCCACAGCAGGAAGCAGCTCACGGCGATCAGCTGTGCGCTGAACAGCCGCAATGCGTGCCGGTCCAGCTCCAGCCGTTGCCGGCACAGGAAGAACGAGACCGCGTAGAACAGGTCGATCGACCAGTACGGCACGATCGTCCATGGCACGAACGGGATGCGGGTCTCCCAGCCGAACGCCATCACCGGCAGAGTGGCGTGGCGGCCGGCCATCCAGTTGGCGAAGCCATAACTGGCGAAGAAGAACGGACCCAGCAGGGCCAGCCACAACAGGGCGCGCCGCCAGGGGCGCCCCTCTGCGGCCAGTGGGGATGCGGCGAGCGTCGCCATCACGCGGTCCGGCGCGCCAGCGATACGGTGAAGATGCCGAAGTCGTCGATACGCTGCGCCACCTTCTCGAACCCGGCCAGGCGCACCAGTTCGTCCATCTCCTGCTGGGTACGGCGGCGCATCACCCACGCTGCGCCACCGCGGTGGCTGGTCAAGGCACGGGCAATGAATTCCAGCTGCGGGTGCCAGGGCTGGCCGGTATAGGCCAGGTAGCCACCCACCGGCACCGCTGCGGCAATGCCCTGCAGCGAGCGCAGCACGGCGTCGTTGTCGGGGAACAGTTCGTACAGGCCCGAGACCACCGCCAGTGTCGGTGCTGGATCGACCTTGGCCAGTTGCGCCGGATCGAACGCATCGCCCTGCTCGAAGCGGGCGATGTCGGCCGCACCGAGGCGCTCGATCAACGCTTGGCCCTGGGTCACGTTCAGATCGCTGAAATCACGCAGCACGATACGGTCGGCGCGCTGTTCGCCCTGGCCCAGCGCTTCCAGCACATACCGGCCATGGCCGGCGGCCACGTCCAGCACACGCACCGGCGTGCCCTGCCCGCGCAGGCGCTGGGCAGCGTCGCGCAGCAGTTCCTGCAGGTGCTGGCCGCGCACGCGGATGCCACGCCAGCCGATTGCATCCAGGTAGTTGCGGTCGACCATCCGCCCCAATGGGCCCTTGCCGCGCGCCTCATTCCGGTAGATGTAGTCCAGCGTGCTACCGGAATCGAAACCGGTCTGCAGGCCCAGCGCGATGCCTTCGGACAGCGTGCCGCCGAAGCGCAGGCCGCCACGTACCATGCGCCAGCGCAGGTCGGCCAGGCTGTTGCGTTCCGGTGGCCAAGCCAGGATCTCCGATTCCTCGAAGGTCGGCCCATGGCGGTGCGCGTCGCGCCGTGACAGCTCGCGCAACGGTTCGGCAAAACGCGCCTGGATGAAGCTGCGGATGCGCGCCAGTGCTGGTGCACGATCGCGCTCGCCCAGCGTGTCGTGGAAGAAGCCCGGCAGATGCACACGCTCCTTGATCGGGCTGGACAGACGCTCGTAGAAGCGGTCCTGCGGGCCACGGTGCACGACGAAATCCGAGCCGGACACCAGCAGCTGCACCGGTACGCTGATTGCCTGCGCATCGGCCACGATGCGGTCGGCCGCCTCGTACAGGCCCAGCAGCACGCGCACCGAAATCGGGCGGGTGATCAGCGGGTCGGTGCGATAGCTCTCTACCCGCGCCGGGTCATGGGTCAGCCACTGCGGCTTGACGTAGCTGTTGACGAAGAAGTTGCCACGCAGCTTCTGCATCAAGGCCAGGCCCGGCCGCGCGAACGGCACGTACAGCTTCACCTTGAACGCCGGCGAGGCCATGACCAGCGCGCGCAGGCGTGGCGCGTAATCGTGCACCCAGGTCGCGGCGACCACCGCCCCTACGCTCTGCGCGATCACCACGATGTCTTCCACCGCAATGCCGTGCTCGGCGCCGATGTGGGCGATGAAACTGTCCAGATCACGCACCAGCGCCGGGAAGCCCGGTGCATCGCCCCGTGCGCCCGGCGAACGGCCATTGCCGCGCGCGTCCCAGGCGAAGAAGGCGGTGTCGGGCAGGTCCAGCTCATCGACCAGGTGGGTGACCCGGCCGGAGTGCTCATGGCCGCGGTGCAGCAGCACGATGGCCTTGGTGGCCGGCGTTGCGGTGGTGCCCGCCCAGTACCGGTAGAACAGCGGTACCTGGTCGAAGCTGTGGAATTCCCGTTCCTGCGCCTGACGCATGCAATCTCCTGATTGTCTTCTTGTATCTGCTTGATTAATTCGGCGAAACCGCTGCTTCCCGCAGTCCCCGACGGACGCGGTTGACCATCGTCAGCACGCACAGCACCGCCATGACCGCGGCCACGCCAGTGACCGTCATCGCGCCAACCCACTCGAACGCCAGCAGCAGGCCCAGCGCACCGATCACGAACGCGCGATCGCTCTTGCCCATCGGGCCGTCATAGCGGCGGCTGGCACCGACCATCAGCCCCAGCACCCCGGCGTACTCGCTCAGGGCCGCGGTCCAGGCCAGCAGCCACAGCATCTCGGGGCGCACGCCCGGCACGCTGAGCAGGCTCAGGTACAGCGCCGCATCGGCGATCACATCGCACAGCTCATTCAGATAGGCGCCCAGCCGCGACTGCTGGCCGAACTCGCGGGCCAGCATGCCGTCCACGGCGTTGAGCGCCATGCGCAGCAGCATCCACAGTGGCAGCAGCAGGTACAGCAGGGGCTGGGCCGGCGCGCAGCACCAGACGGCGGCGGCCACCAGCAGCGAGAACACGGCAGCGGCCACGGTCACCGTATTGGCAGTGATCCCCATGCGGTACAGACCGCGTACGGCTGGACGCAACAGGTCCTGGAAACGTCCTTTCAATGCATAGATCGACATGATCCGTACCCGCTGATCCTTGGCAGTGCGGGCACAGCCTACCCCATCGTTGGCAGATTCCGACAACCCTGCTCTAGTCCGCAGGCCAGCCCCCGGATCGGGCCGGATCGGTGTGCCCGACCCGGCCTTGCGTCGATCGCCACGGCAAATTCCCCCTTCCAGCGCCCGCCACCGGCCCCCACCGCCTACAATATCGGCCCCGCTCCGCTGCCGATTCTGTCCCATGACTGCTGATCTGTTGCCCGTCCGCCGGGCCCTCCTCTCCGTTTCCGACAAGACCGGTCTGGTCGAGCTGGCCACTGCGCTGGCGGCACGCGGCGTGGAGCTGCTGTCCACCGGCGGCACCGCCAAGGCGATCCGCGATGCGGGCCTGGCCGTGAAGGACGTGGCCGACGTCACCGGTTTCCCGGAAATGATGGACGGCCGGGTCAAGACCCTGCACCCGATGGTGCACGGCGGCCTGCTGGGCCGTTCCGGCCTGGATGATGCGGTGATGGCTGAGCACGGCATCGGTGCCATCGACCTGCTGGTGCTGAACCTGTACCCGTTCGAATCGGTCACCGCCAAGGCCGACTGCACCCTGGCCGACGCGGTGGAGAACATCGACATCGGCGGCCCGGCCATGCTGCGTTCGGCGGCCAAGAACTTCGCCCGCGTGGCGGTGGCCACCGACCCGTCGCAGTACGCCGAACTGCTGGCCTCGCTGGCGGCCAACGACGGCCAGCTGTCGGCCGCCACCCGCTTCGCGTTCTCGGTGGCCGCGTTCAACCGCGTCGCCCAGTACGACGCGGCGATCAGCAACTACCTGTCGGCGGTCACCGCCACCGACGCCGCCGTACCGGCACGTGCCGAGTACCCGGCGCAGATGAACTCCACCTTCGTGAAGGTGATGGACCTGCGCTACGGCGAGAACCCGCACCAGAGCGGCGCGTTCTACCGCGACCTGTACCCGGTGCCGGGCACGCTGGCGACCTTCCAGCAGCTGCAGGGCAAGGAGCTGAGCTACAACAACCTGGCCGACGCCGACGCGGCGTGGGAATGCGTGCGCCAGTTCGATGCGCCGGCCTGCGTCATCGTCAAGCACGCCAATCCGTGCGGCGTGGCGGTTGGCGCCGGCAACGGCGATGCCTACGAGCTGGCCTACGCCACCGACCCGACCAGCGCCTTCGGCGGCATCATTGCCTTCAACAAGCCGCTGGATGCGGCCACTGCAAAGGTCATCCTCGACCGCCAGTTCGTTGAGGTGCTGATTGCCCCGGATTACGAGCCGGCCGCGCTGGAATACGCACAGAAGAAGGCCAACGTGCGCGTGCTGCGCATCCCGCACGGTGATGGCCTGAACAACTTCGACAGCAAGCGCGTCGGCTCGGGCCTGCTGCTGCAGTCCTCGGACAACCGCGGCATGACCCGCGACGAACTGAAGGTGGTCAGCAAGCTGGCGCCGACCGACAAGCAGTTCACCGACCTGCTGTTCGCCTGGAAGGTGGCCAAGTTCGTGAAGTCCAACGCGATTGTGTACGCCAAGGACAACCGCACGATTGGCGTGGGCGCCGGCCAGATGAGCCGCGTGTACTCGGCCCGCATCGCCGGCATCAAGGCCGCCGATGCGAACCTGGTGGTCGAGGGTTCGGTGATGGCTTCCGATGCGTTCTTCCCGTTCCGCGATGGCATCGATGCCGCTGCAGCCGCCGGCATCAAGGCGGTCATCCAGCCGGGCGGTTCGATGCGCGATGCCGAAGTGATCGCCGCCGCCGACGAACATGGCCTGGCCATGGTGTTCACCGGCGTGCGCCACTTCCGCCACTGATCCGCATCACGAAGCCGGGCGCTGCCCGGCTTTTCTCTTCCGTACCCGAGAACCCTGTCCCATGAAGATCCTCGTCATCGGCTCTGGCGGCCGCGAACACGCCCTGGCATGGAAGCTGGCCCAGTCCTCCCGTGTCACCGAAGTGATCGTGGCGCCCGGCAACGCCGGTACCGCCAGCGAAGACACGTGCCGCAACGTGGCAGTCAAGGTGACCGATATCGACGGCCTGCTGGCGTTGGCCCAGGCCGAAGGCGTAGCGCTGACCGTGGTCGGCCCGGAAGTACCGCTGGTGGCCGGCGTGGTCGACCGCTTCCGCGCCGCCGGCCTGCGCATCTTCGGGCCAACCGCCGCCGCCGCGCAGCTGGAAGGCAGCAAGGCCTACGCCAAGGACTTCCTGGCGCGCCACAACATCCCCACCGCGTACTACGCCGTGCACAGCGACGTGGACGCCGCGCTGGCGTATGTGCGCGAGAAGGGCGCACCGATCGTGGTCAAGGCCGATGGCCTGGCCGCCGGCAAGGGCGTGATCGTGGCGATGAGCCTGACCGAGGCCGAGGACGCGGTGCGTGACATGCTGTCCGGCAACGCGTTTGGCGATGCCGGTGCGCGCGTGGTCATCGAGGAATTCCTCGACGGTGAGGAAGCCAGCTTCATTTCGATGGTGGACGGCGTGCATGCGCTGCCGATGGCCACCTCGCAGGACCACAAGCGCGTCGGCGACGGCGACACCGGCCCGAACACCGGCGGCATGGGCGCCTATTCGCCGGCCCCGGTGGTGACGCCGGAGGTGCATGCACGGGTGATGCGCGAGGTGGTGAACCCCACCGTGCAGGGCATGATCGCCGACGGCATCCCGTTCACCGGTTTCCTCTACGCCGGCCTGATGATCGATGCCAGCGGCGCACCGAAGGTGATCGAATTCAACGTGCGCTTTGGCGACCCGGAAACCCAGCCAGTGATGCTGCGCCTGCAGTCGGACCTGGTCGAGCTGGTGGAAGCGGCCATCGATGGCCGCCTGGATGAGGTCGAAGCGCAGTGGGACGCGCGCCCGTCGCTGGGCGTGGTGCTGGCGGCCAGGCCGTACCCGGAAGCGCCGATCACCGGTGACGTGATTTCCGGCCTGGACGACGTGCCGGCCAGTGCCAAGGTGTTCCATGCCGGTACGGCATTGGATGCGCAGGGCCACGTGGTCAGTGCGGGCGGTCGCGTGCTGTGCGTGGCCGCACTGGGCGACAGCGTGCGCGACGCGCAGGCCAATGCCTATGCCGGCGTGGCCAAGGTGAGCTGGGCCAACGCGTTCCACCGCAACGACATTGGTTGGCGCGCGATCGCACGCGAGGGGTGAGGCACACCCCCGCTTCCATGCATGGCGCGGATTGAATACCACGGTAAAGCAAAGGCCCGGCATTGCCGGGCCTTTGCTTTACAGGACTGCTTCGAGACCCTTCCGATCAATCAGGTTCAAAAGCTTCAGCGACGGCCCGCTCGGCTTCTTCCCGCCCTGTTCCCAGCTACGGACCGTCGAAACGCTGGTGTTGAGCACACCTGCGAACACCGGCTGGCTAAGTTCCAACGACGTGCGAAGTGCACGGATCTGGGCGCTGCTGTATTCGGGCACAGGCCCCAGACAAAGCGCCTCGTACATGCTCATGCGCCGCTTGTCGATGAAGCCGCTGGCGTAAAGGCCCGCCGCGCCTTCATGCACCGCATCGAGGATCGCACTCTTTGCACGTCCATGTTCAACCGTCTTTGTCATGGCAAATCTCCTGCAGTTCTCCGCAGATAACTGCCCTGTCCAACTGTTCAGGGCTCATTCTCAAGAACTCAGACACATACAGCTGAAGGGCGTCCCGTTCCGCACTACTGATGGTCGCGCGCGCGTTCTTCTCGTAGCAGAAGAGAAAGAACCAGTAGCGCCCCACCTTAGTTGCGACAATAACGCGGGCGCTACCGCGCTTTCCGCGGCCCGGCAGCGCAACCCGCTTTTTGAGAAGGCCGCCCCCTATATCTGCATCAATCCGTCCTTGACGCATTTCCACCGCCGCGCGGCACAAGGCTCTATCGGTCAGTGAAGAACGTCGTGTACTGCGGTTGAAGCTTCGAGTGCGGAAGACACGTGACATGATCATACCGTGCCACCGAGTGGTACGGCGTGAAAATCAGCGTCCAGCGCATGCTCCGGTCGGCGCAGCTGCCGCCCTGGCGCCAGGATTGATCCACGCCATGCGTGGATGCGCTCCAGAAACAAAAAGGCCCGGCATCTCCGCCGGGCCTTTCTTCATTCCAACGCCTTCCCGCTTACGCGGTGAACAGCGCCTTCATCTTCTTCAGCGCGTTCGCTTCAACCTGGCGGATGCGCTCGGCCGACACGCCGTACTCGTCGGCCAGTTCCTGCAGCGTCACCTTGCTGTCCGCGTCCAGCCAGCGGCGGCGGATGATGTCGCGCGAGCGAGCATCCAGTTCCGCCAGGCCTTCGCGCAGCAGCTGCATCTGGTTGTCTTCGCTGTCCTCGCGCTCGTAGGCCATCGACGGGTCTTCGTCATCGGCAACCAGGAACGCAGCCGGCGACGGCGGCGCGTGCTCGTTGTCCTCGTCGGTCGGCGCATCGAACCCGATATCGCGACCCGACAGGCGCGACTCCATTTCCATGACCTCGCGCTCGGAAACGTTCAGGTCCTTGGCCACCGCGCTCACCTCAGCCGCGTTCATCCAGCCCAGGCGCGTCTTCGACTTGCGCAGGTTGAAGAACAGCTTGCGCTGCGCCTTGGTGGTAGCGACCTTCACGATGCGCCAGTTCTTCAGGATGAACTCGTGCATCTCGGCACGGATCCAGTGCACCGCGAAGGAGACCAGGCGCACGCCCATGTCCGGGTCGAAGCGCTTGACCGCCTTCATCAGGCCGATGTTGCCTTCCTGGATCAGGTCGCCCAGGGCAAGGCCGTAGCCGTTGTAGCCGCGGGCCACGTGCACCACGAAGCGCAGGTGCGAATGCACCAGCTCGCGGGCAGCGTCCAGATCGTTGCCGTCGCGGAAGCGACGGGCCAGGTCCTGTTCGTCATCGACCGACAGCACCGGGATCTGGTGCACGGCACCGATGTAGGCGTCCAGCGAACCGAGCGCACTGGGAATCGGGAGATTGTTTGCCACAAGGGCAGTAGAGGTGTTCTGGCTCATAGGCACCCATCTTAGCAGTCCGGGATTTGGACTGCTAAAGGAGGAAAAAGTTCCAGCATCCCATTGATGCAACACTGGTCCCAAACAGAGCCCTACCGTAGCGCGATTTGATGACAGTGGCGAGCATGCTTTTCGGGATTCACAATCCCTTGGAATTCAAGCAATTAGCTGGCGTAAAGCGGCCGATTCCGGTCAAGCGGAGCTGAACGGGCCGTTCTGAAGGCCCATTCAGGCCCGGGAACGTTGCCCGGTGTTCAGGCCCAGCGGCCCGCCAGCCCTCAGAGTGCCGAGCGCGGCGGCAGCGACCAGTCGATCGGGGCCTGGCCGCAGCGCTGCAGGTACTCGTTGGCCATCGAGAAATGACGACAGCCGAGGAAGCCCCGATGGGCCGAAAGCGGCGACGGATGCGGCGACTTCAGCACGCGATGGCGGCGGGTGTCGATCACCTTGCCCTTCTGCTGCGCATAGGCGCCCCAGAGCATGAACACCAGCCCTTCGCGCTCGCGGTTGAGCACATCCACCACGTGGTCGGTGAAGCCTTCCCAGCCACGACCCTGGTGCGCACCGGCCTTGCCCTCTTCCACCGTCAGCACCGCATTGAGCAGCAGCACGCCACGCTGCGCCCACGGAATCAGGCAGCCGTGGTCCGGACGCGGGATACCGAGATCGCTCTCGATCTCCTTGTAGATGTTCAGCAGCGACGGCGGCACCGGCACGCCCGGCGGCACCGAGAAACTCAGGCCATGTGCCTGGCCGCGACCGTGGTACGGGTCCTGCCCGAGGATCACCACCTTCACCTGCTCGAACGGCGTGGCGTCGAACGCGGCGAAGATCTGCGGGCCGGGCGGGAACACCGCCGCGCCACTGGCCTTGCGCTGGCGCAGGAAGCTGGACAGCTCGCGCATCTGCGGCTGCAACAGGTAATCGCCGACATGCTGCTTCCAGCTCGGTTCCAGCTGGATCGTCGGGGTGTCGGCTACTTCATCCATCATCGCAACAGAGGTCCATCGTTCAATCGGGCCAGCCTCAGCTGGAACAGCACCTTGGTGACCAGCAGCCGTTCTTCGATCGGCTTGAGCACCAGGTCGTTGGCACCGGACTGCAGCAGCCCGGTCTGGTTGTGTGGGTTGCCATCGCCGGTCATCACCAGCACCGGCAGGCGGCGCTTGCCGTAGCCGAAATCCACGCGCACGCGCTGCACCACGTCGCGACCGCTCAGTTCGCCCTTCAGGGTGACGTCGGTCAGCACCAGGTCGATACGGTGGCGACTGCGGCCCAGCGACTCGGCGGTGAGCAGGGTGAACGCTTCTTCGGCGCTGACCACGTGCAGCACGTTCAACTGCTGGCGTTCCAGCATGCGCTTGGTAGCCTCGGCCACCACGCGGCTGTCCTCGATATAGAGGATGGTGGCACCGGGGATGGTCTGCGGCTGCACGTAGCCGCGGATGAAGGTCGCCAGTGCTTCATGGCCGAGCGATTTGTCGAAATAGTCGGTGACGTACTCGGTGAAGCGGCGCTGCTCCAGGTGCTGCTGGGCATCGCCGGAGACCACGATCACCGGCACATAGGCCTGGCCGGCCGCTTCGCGCACCATCCGCGCCAGCGCCAGGCCGTCGCCATCGCGCAGGGTCAGCGAGGTCGTCACCAGGTCCACCGGCCCCTGTGCCAGCGCCTGCTGTGCGTCCTCGATGCTGTCGCAGCCGATCACCTCCACGCCCGGCAGGTCACGCTGCAGGACGTCGGCGATCAGCTTGCGCACCAGCTTCGAGCCATCGACCACCATCACCCGCGTCGCGGGCCCTTCAAGGTGTTTCAGCGCTTGCGGTTGCATGCCGGTCTCAGGTGTCGGTCGGGCGGGTCTGGCGGAGGAAGTGGCCGGTGACCAGCCAGGCGCCCAGCCAACCCAGCAGCAGCGTGCCGAGCAGGACCAGGCCGCCGTGCAGCAGGTCCAGGCCGTGCAGTACGAACGGGCTGCCGTAGCTGCGCGAGAGTTCGGCCAGCGGCATGCGCAGGGCGGCACCCGCAGCGCCGATCAGGGCCAGCGCCACCGCGCCGGCGCCCAGGCCGTACCACGCGCCCAGATACAGGAACGGGCGGCGGATGAAGCCATCGCTGGCGCCGAGCAGCTGCAGCACGCCGATCTCTTCGCGGCGGGCCTGGATGTCCAGGCGCACCGTGTTGCCGACCACCAGCGCGGCACCCGCGCCGAGCAGGACCGACAGCACCTGCACCAGCCGCGCACCGAAGGCAAGCCAGGCATCCAGGCGCTGGCGCCACAGCGCATCGTGCTGCACCAGATCGGCCTCCGGCAGGCTTTCCAGCGCGCGCGCCAGGCGTGCGTCGTCCTTGCCCTGGCCGGGAGTGATCACCAGCAGCGAAGGCAGCGGATTGTCGTTGAGTGCGTCGATCGCCTCACCCAGGCCGGCATCGCGCAGTTCCTGCAGGCCCTGCTCGGGCGTGCGCACGTTCACTTCGGCCACGTCGTCGCGGTCGCGCAGCTGGCCGGCCAGGCGCAGCGCGCCGGGTGCATCGACGTTGCCCTTCAGGAACACATTGATGTCGCGCGACTGCTGCACGCTGCCGGCGAACTGCTTGAGGTTGTCCAGCGCGATCGACAGGCCCAGCGGCAGCGCCAGCGCCAGCGCCATGACCATCACCGTCAGCAGGGTCGCCCATGGCTTGCGGCAGGCGCGGCCCAGGCTGAACACCACGCTGTGCACGTGGTGCTGGAACCAGACGCCCACGCGTGAGGGGGCGGCGGCTTCGCTGTTTTCGTTCTTCGCCATCGGTTACTCCGCCAGGTCCTGCGGCGAGATGTCATCCACCAGCCGGCCATGGTCGAGGATCAGCACGCGCTTGCGCATGCGGCGCAGCAGCGGCAGGTCGTGGCTGACCACCAGTACGCTGGTGCCGCGCGAGGGCAGCTCGGCGAACAGGGCCATGATCTCCGCCGCCAGGGTCGGGTCGAGGTTGCCGGTCGGCTCATCGGCCACCAGCAGCTTGGGCTCGCCGACGATGGCGCGGGCGATGCCCACGCGCTGCTGCTCGCCGGCCGACAGCTGCGAGGGCAGCGCCTTCTCGCGATGGCCCAGGCCCATCCGCTCCAGCACCGAGCGCACGCGCTTGCTGATGTCGCCACGGCGGGTGCCGCGCAGGATCAGCGGCAGCGCCACGTTCTCGGCGATCGAGCGGTCCATCAGCAGCCGGTGGTCCTGGTAGACCGCGCCCACCGCGCGTCGGTGGCGGGGCACGTCGCCGCCGCGCACCTTCAGCAGGTTGCGCTCGTCGAACACCACCGCGCCGCGGCTGGGCCGCTCGTCGAGGTGGATCAACTTGAGCAGGGTGCTCTTGCCCGCACCGGAATGGCCGGTGACGAACAGCATCTCGCCCGGCGCGACCTCGAAGCTGACATCGATCAGCGCCTCGTGGCCACCGGCGTACTGTTTGCTGACATTGTCGAAGCGCAGGACACTCATGCCCCGATTATGCAGGAGCGGCGCGACCTCGTGGAGACGGTCGCGCCGATCGGTAGTGCCGGCCGCTGGCCGGCAGCCATGTGGGTTGCGGGCCAGCGGCCGGCAACCCACATGGCTGCCGGCCAGCGGCCGGCACTACCGTTCAAAGCGACCCGACCAGCGGTCGGGTGCTACCCGCTGATCGGCAGCGCCGATCAGCTGCCCGACAGCATCCGGCGGATCTTGCGGCCGATGCGGGTCAGGAACGAATCGCCGCTGTCGGCCGCCGTGCGCACCGGCTTGGCCATCACCTGCACCGGGGTCACCGGGCTGGCGCCGTTGCCGGCGTTGGCCTGCACACCCTCGCTACCCTCGACCGGACGTCCGTGGCGACGACGACGGCGCTTGCGCGGCTTGCGCTCGCCATCCACGGCACCTTCCGGCGCGCCCTCGGCGCGCGGCGGGCGCGGCGGACGCGGAGCCTGGGCGACAGCGGCTTCAGCACCTTCGGCCGGGGCAGCTGCAACCTGCTCGCCTTCCACGCGCGGCTTGCGCGGGCCACGCGAACGGCGCTCGCCGCTGCGCTCACCGTCGCGACGCTCGCCACGGCCACCGCCGGAGCGGCCCCCACTGCGACCACCACCACGGCGCTCTTCTTCAGCGGCGCGGGCTTCGCGCGCTTCACGGAAGATCTGGCCGACGCTCTCGTTCTCCTCACCTTCCTCGCCAGCAGCCGGGGCCGGGCGTTCCGGGCGCGGCAGCGGCGTCAACAGTTCCTTGGTGACCGGCTCGGACGGGATCTTCTGCTCGATGTAGGCCTCGATGTCCGGCAGGCCCATCGCGTAGCGTTCGCAGGCGAAGCTGATCGCATCACCCTCTTCGCCCAGGCGCGCGGTACGACCGATGCGGTGCACGTAGTCTTCGGCGTCGAACGGCAGGTCGTAGTTGTAGACGTACTTGATGCCGTCGATGTGCAGGCCACGCGCGGCCACGTCGGTGGCCACCAGGATTTCCAGCTGGCCCTTCTGGAAGCGGTTGAGCAGGCTCTCACGCTTCTTCTGCGGCACGTCGCCGGACAGCACGCCGACGCGGTAGCCGGCCTTTTCCAGCGAGCGGGCGACGCGCTCGACGAACACCTTGGTATTGACGAACACCATGGTGCGCGCGCCTTCACTGCGCGACAGCAGGCCCAGCAGCAGCGGGATCTTCTCGTCGTCGGCCGGGAAATAGATGCGCTGGCGCACGCGCGCAGCGGTGATGGTCTCGGCTTCGACCACCAGCTTCTGCGGCTCGTTCATGTGCTCGTAGGCCAGCTCCAGCACGCGATGGCTGAGGGTGGCACTGAACAGCAGGGTCTGGCGGATGGTGCGTTCCGGCATGCGGCGCAGCAGGAAGCGGATGTCCTTGATGAAGCCCAGATCGAACATGCGATCGGCTTCGTCCAGCACGCAGATCTCGCAGGCATGCAGCGAGACCACCTTGTGCTGCTTGACGTAGTCGATCAGGCGGCCCGGGGTGGCGATGATCACGTCCACGCCCTGCTGCAGCAGCTCACGCTGCTTGTCGTAATCCACGCCGCCGTAGACCAGCGCGAAACGCAGGCCCAGGTCGGAACCGAACTTCACCGCATCCTTGTGGATCTGGATGGCCAGTTCGCGGGTCGGGGCAAGGATCAGCGCACGCGGATCCTCCGGCTTGCGGTCGGCCAGCGCCGGGCGGGTCAGCAGGCGGTTCACGACAGCGACCAGGAAGGCCAGGGTCTTGCCGGTGCCGGTCTGGGCCTGGCCGGCAACATCACCGCCGGGCAGCGCGACCGGCAGGGTCAGCGCCTGGATCGGGGTGCAGCGGGTGAATCCGGCTCCTTCAAGGCCGGCCTGCAGGGCCGGATGCAGCTCGAAGGAGGAGAAGGTCAAATCGGTCAGCGGTTTGTCGCTCATGAGTCCGTCTTGGTATGGCCGCCGGCCCGTGGGGCGGCTGGCACTTCATCGTCTAGGGGCACCGTCGCAAACTGCGGCCCCTGCGGCGGGTTGGCAGGCTGGGACCACCGGTCCGCGCGCCGCACAATGCCCCAGTTTACCGCACTCGGGCAGGCAAACCGGAATGCAGCGTCTCATGGCATCCAGAGACGCCACCTTCACCCAGCCACACCGGACTTGAACGGCCTGCCCGGGTTCGCTGGTGTCGCCCACTGCCAGCCCCATGTACAGGAAGACAGTGAAATCCGACACATACCGGCCATCGAAGCGATCACGATACGCTGGGTTCCAACCGGCGCCTGTCCCTGCCCTGCGATAGGGGTACACTGCCGGCCGTGAGCGTCCAGGCATCCCGCCGAACGCACCGCGGCAGTGCGCCGCGAGGCAACGACGAGGGTCGCGCCACCGGGCATGGCCCAGTTCACCCACCTCCGGCATGGCCGGGTGCAATCCAAGACGAGAAACCAAGATGAGCGACAAGGTTGTACATGTCGGCGACGCCGACTTCGATAGCGCAGTGCTGAATTCCAAGGAACCGGTGCTGGTCGATTTCTGGGCCGAGTGGTGTGGCCCCTGCAAGATGATCGCCCCGGCGCTGGACGAACTGGCCGATGCCTACCAGGGCCGCGCCAAGATCGCCAAGGTCAACGTCGACCACAACCGCGCACTGGCCGCCAAGTACCACGTGCGTTCGATTCCGTACCTGGTCGTGTTCAAGGACGGCGAGAAGGTCGGCGAGCAGATCGGTGCGGTGGGCAAGGCCCAGCTGGCCGGCCTGCTGGACAAGGCCCTGGCCTGATCCTGCTGTTCCCGGCAGCCGCCGCCCGCGGCTGCCGGCGGGCGCCCCGCGTCCATCATGAATGCTGTTCCCGGCGACCCTTGCATGCCGCCGCAGGCCGATGATAGTGTCGGCATATCCGGCCGCGCTCGCGTGCCGCACCCTCTGGACGCAGTTTCTTCCAGACCCATTCCCAACGTTCGCCGCCCCAGCCGGGCGCTCGCACCTTCAAGCGAGGAATAACGCTCTTGTCCGATAACACTTCCGAAACCGGCAGCGCCGATGCGCCCGCCGAAAAGCGCGTGCGCAAGCCCCGCGTGAGCAAGGCCGCCGCCCCGGCAGCCGCCGAAACCAGCGCCGCTCCGGCGCAACCGACCCTGCCGCTGGCAGCCGCGCCCGAAGCGCCGGCACCGGCTGCAGCCGCCCCCGCGCCGAGCGCGCCTGCCACTGAAGCCCCCGCCTCCGGCGGCGGTGAGGGTGGCGAAGGCCGCGAATCCGGACAGCGCCAGCAGAACCACCAGGGCGGTGGGCAGCACCAGGGCCAGGGTCAGAACAACAACCCCTACAACCAGAACGGCCAGCAGGGCCAGGGCAATCGCCGCGACCGTTTCCGCAACCGTCGCGACCGCGACCGCAACCGCGGTGGCCGCGATGACGGCATGCCGCAGGACGGCGGCGAGCAGCAGCCCTTCGTGCCGCGCCCGCACGCCAACGTGCCCGAGGGCTTCCCGGTCTACTCGCTGAGCGACCTCAAGCGCATGCCGGCACAGAAGCTGCTGGAGATCGCCGAGCAGCTGCAGATCTCCGAAGGCGTGGCCCGTGCCCGCAAGCAGGACGTGATCTTCGCCCTGCTGAAGGTGCTGACCCGCCACGGCGACGGCGTTGCCGCCGATGGCGTGCTGGAAATCCTGCCGGACGGCTTCGGCTTCCTGCGCGCGGCCGAAGCCAGCTACCTGGCCGGCCCGGACGACACCTACATCTCGCCCAGCCAGATCCGCCGCTTCAACCTGCGCACCGGCGACCACATCTCCGGCCGCATCCGCTTCCCGAAGGACGGCGAGCGCTACTTCGCGCTGAACATCGTCGACACCATCAACGGTGAGCCGATCGAAGCGTCGAAGAACAAGGTGCTGTTCGAGAACCTGACCGCGCTGTTCCCGCGCCGCCGCTTCACCCTGGAGCGTGGCAACGGTTCGTCGGAAGACATTACCGGCCGCATCCTCGATCTGATGGCGCCGCAGGGCAAGGGCCAGCGCTCGCTCATCGTGTCCCAGCCGAAGGCCGGCAAGACGATGATGATGCAGCAGGTCGCCACTGCCATCACCACCAACCATCCGGACGTGCACCTGATCGTGCTGCTGATCGACGAACGCCCGGAAGAAGTGACCGAAATGCAGCGCACCGTGCGCGGCGAGGTCATCAGCTCGACCTTCGACGAGCCGGCCGCGCGCCACGTGCAGGTGGCCGAAATGGTCATCGAGCGCGCCAAGCGCCTGGTCGAGCACAAGAAGGACGTGGTGATCCTGCTCGACTCGATCACCCGTCTGGCCCGCGCCTACAACAACGTGGTGCCGAGCTCGGGCAAGGTGCTGACCGGTGGTGTGGACGCCAACGCCCTGCACCGCCCGAAGCGCTTCTTCGGTGCCGCGCGCAACGTGGAGGAAGGCGGCAGCCTGACCATCATCGCCACCGCGCTGGTCGACACCGGCTCGAAGATGGACGAGGTGATCTACGAAGAGTTCAAGGGCACCGGCAACAGCGAAGTGCACCTGAGCCGCCGTATCGCTGAAAAGCGCGTGTTCCCGGCCATCGACATCAACCGTTCCGGCACCCGCCGCGAAGACCTGCTGATCGAGCCGGAACTGCTGCAGAAGATCTGGATCCTGCGCAAGCTGCTGCATCCGATGGATGAAATGGCCGCGATGGAGTTCCTGCTGGACAAGATGAAGAACACCAAGTCCAACGACGAGTTCTTCGGTTCGATGAAGCGCTGATCCACGGCATTGCATCGAAAGGAACCTGCCGCTCGCTGCGGCAGGTTTTTTTTTGCCTGCAGGGCGACCCACTTCACTTTGCCGCCGCCGACTTTTGGCGATAATCCGCCCGATACCCTGCCCGGCCCTGCGGGCGTGGCCACCGATTCCGCTGTCGCCCCTTCCGGAGAACCGGTCGGGTCCAGCCTCCTGCCGGATCCGTCGACGCATGCGAACGCTGTCTCCCCGCCTCAACCTGGGCAAGCTGATCCTCGCCCTGGCCCTGCTCAGCGCCATCGTCGCCCTGGCCAATACCCTGCTGGCCAGCTACCGCGTGCAGCGCGACCAGCTGGTCGGCAATACCCTGGAAGCCAACCGCGTCTATGCCACCAAGCTGGCCGAGACCACCCAGAACTTCCTGCTGGCCGCGCAGCAGGAGCTGGCCTACGCCGCCACCCGGCTCGGCCAGAGTGACCTCGATCCGGCACAGGCGCAGGACGAGGCCAGCCGCCTGCAGCTGCAGACCAACAGCTTCAACTCCTCGCTGGTGGTGGACGCCGACGGCCTGGTGATCGCCACCTCGCCGCAGACCCTGCAGCTGCAGGGCGAGATCCTGCACAGCGTCGGCAACAATGCCGCATTGGCTGCACGCCAGCCGATGATCAGCGACCCGTACCAGTCGACCACAGGCAAGCTGCTGGTCTCGCTGTCGCACCCGATCTTCGACCGCCAGGGCCACTATCGCGGCTACGTCAGCGGCACCCTGTACCTGCGCCAGCGCAGCGCGCTGCATACGCTGCTGGGCAAGCACTACTACCGCGACGGCTCCTACCTGTACGTGGTCGACCGCCATGGCCGCCTGCTGTACCACGCCGACGGCAAGCGGGTCGGCGACTACGTGGTCGGCAACCCGGCGGTGAAGGCGGTGGTGCGCGGTGAGCGCGGCGCGCAGCAGGTCCGTAACAACCTGGGCGTGTCGATGCTGGCCGGTTACGCGCCGGTACCGGCCACTGGCTGGGGCATCATCGCCCAGCGGCCGACCGAGGCCACATTGCAGCCGTTGTCACGGTTGATGACCGCGGTGATCTGGAACGCGATCCCGCTCGGCCTGCTGTCACTGCTGATCACCTGGTGGTTCGCCCGGCGCATCTCGATGCCGCTGTGGCAGCTGGCGCGCAACGTGCAGGGTGGCGAGGACACCGGCAGCGCGATCAACCACGTCAGCGGCATCCGCGCATGGTACTTCGAGGTTGCCCAGCTCAAGCAGGCGGTCCTGCACAGCTTCAACGCCCTGCAGGACCGCATTGGCACACTCAACCGCGCCAACCGTACCGATCCGCTGACCGGCCTGCTCAATCGCCGCGGCCTGCAGCAGGCGCTGGATGCGCTGCAGGTGCAGGGCATTCCGTTCGCGATCCTGGCGCTGGACATCGATCGCTTCAAATCGATCAACGACAGCCACGGCCATGACGTCGGTGACGCCGCCATCGTCCATATCGCCGACCAGATGCGCCGCTACTCGCGCGACAGCGACATCCTCTGCCGTGCCGGTGGCGAGGAATTCCTGCTGCTGCTGCCGGGCATCAGTACCGACTCGGCGCGCCAGGCCGGCGAGCGCCTGCGCCAGCACATCGCCGATCATCCGTTCGAGCCGGTCGGCACCATCACCGTGTCGCTGGGCGTGGCCCACTTCCCCAGCTTCCATGTCGATGCCGAGCAGGCGCTGCGGCTGGCCGACAAGGCCCTGTACATGGCCAAGGAACAGGGCCGCAACCGCGTGGTGGTCTACCCGTACGCGGACTGAAAAGCGGCCGGCCTGGCCGACCGCTCCATCCGGGCTCAGCGCTGCGCCAGCGGCGTCAGCAGGCGCAGGCCGCGCTGGGTGCCATCGACCATGTACACGCCGCCAGCCGGCAGCAGATCACTTCCCGCCTGTCCGGCGCCATCCGGCGTGCGCCAGGGTGCGGCCTGGCGCGGGCCGGGGATGAAGGCACGCCAGCGGCCGTAGCGTTCCGGCTGGCCGTTGTCGCTGTTGTTCAGGGCGAAAGTGACCGGCACGCGCACGGTCCATGAATCCCGCGTGCTGTCCTCGCCGGTGGTCGGCGGCGAGAAGGTCCACTTGCGGGCCGCACTGATACTGGCCTTGGCGAAGATGTCGCGCATCCTGGCCATGGTCCGTTCCGGTGCGACCACGGTCATGTTCACCTGCTCGGCAATGACATCGGCCACGGTGCCGTCGCGTGCGACCTTGACCAGCAGCAGTACGTCACCCTGCCCGCCATTGCGGAAGGCCTCTTCGGGGTAGCGCGGCGGCGGCATGCGCTTCTGGGTGATCGAATCGGTAGCCTTCGGATCATATTCACTGAAGTCGACGCTGGTCATGCTGATCTGGTAGTTGCCGTCTTCCTGCTCCTTGCCACGCAGGCGTACGCGCAGCGGCGCGTGGACGGCCACCGGCGTGCCATCGCGCAACGTCGGTTCGAACTGCCAGCCGCGGATGGCGCCTTCCACGAACGACACGATGCCGGGTGCGAGCATGGCACGCTGGTCCAGGACCAGCGTGCTGACCGAACCATCGGCCGCCACGTCGATACTGCCCGACAGCACCATGCTCATCTCGGCAGTGGCGCGCACGGCGCGCGCGTTCTGGGCCATGGCATCGGCCTGCAGCAGGGGAGCACCGGCGGCGAACGCCAGGGCCAGCGCAAGGAACAGGGGGGAACGCATCATTGCCGGATCCATGGTGATGAGGTGAACCCCGAGCGTACCGCAGTCCGAGCGGGACCGGCAGGCAGTACACGCCACGCCGTTCAGGCCAGGCGATGGACCGCCGCATAGGGCGGGGTATCCGGATAATCACCGCTGGCGAAGCGCGCCTGCAGGCCCTGCCACCACGCGGGATCAAACAGGTGCCGGTAATGTTCGCGCACCGCCGCCAGCTCGCCCGTCGGCAGGCCCATGAACGGGCCGAAGCGCTCGGGAAACACGTCGCGTGGCCCGACATGGAACCAGGGTTCGTCGGCCATGGCTTCCTCCGGCGTGCGCGGCTGCGGCCAGGCGCGGAACACGCAGTCGCTGACCAGGCACAGCTCGTCATAGTCGTAGAAGACTGCCCGGCCATGCCGCGATACGCCGAAGTTCTTCGGCAGCATGTCGCCGGGGAAGATGTTGTTGCGCGCCATGTCGGTGATCGCCTGCGCGTAGTCGAGTACCGCCGCACGCACCGCGTCGCCGCCCTGCTCGCGCAGGTAAAGGTTCAATGGACGGAAGCGACGCTGCACGTAGCACAGTGCGACTTCCACCTGGTCGCCATCGACGCGCACGCTCTGCGCGCACTGCGCAAGCAGCTCCTGCAGCAAGGCCGGTGCGAAGCGGTCGCGCGGGAAACGCAGATGGCGGTACGGCTGCGCATCAAGCAGGCGACCGACACGGTCGAGGTTGAACACCAGCGCATACTTCTCTTCCACCTGCTGCCGCGACATCGACTTCGGCCACGCGAAGCGGTCGCGGATCAGCTTGAACACCAGCGGATAGCTGGGCAGGGTGAACACCGCCATGACCATGCCCGGCGTGCCTTCGGCATGCACCAGCCGCTCCTGCGGATGTTCGTTGAAGTGGCGGAAGAAGGTACGGTAGCGCTCGGTCTTGCCCTGCTTGGCGCGGCCCAGCACCGTATAGATCTCATCAATGGGCTTGCCCGGCAACAGGCTGCGCAGGAACACCACCGCATCGCCCACCGTGGCAAGGTCGGCCTGGAAATAGCTGCGCGACACGCCGAACAGATGGGCGACATCGCGACGCCGGGTCAGCACCGCATCTGCACGCAGGCCCTGCCCATCGTTGACCAGGGCGATCACGCACGGTGAGAAGCGGTGTTCGCCGAACACGCGACCCACCAGGTAGGCGCGGCGCTCCCGGTAGAACACGGTGTCGAGCAGCTCGATGCTGCGCACCGGCGTATCACCCCAGTGGGCCAGATCATCCTGCAGGCGCACAGCGATGGCCGCCGCGCAGCGCAGCTGGTGCGCATACGGAATGTCGAAGCGGTAATCGGCCAGCACGCGCTGGAGAGCCTCCACCGGCCGCGTCGGCGAGACCGCATAGGTATGCCGTGCGACCGGGTGGGTGATCGCATCGGACGGCTCGACATCGAAGGCGATGAACTCCAGCGCCGGGTCCACGCCACGGGTGGAGAACAAGCGCCGCGACAGCGTGTTGTAGAAGGTCTTGTACAGCTCGGCGTCGATCAGCCCCCGCAGCAGTGCGCTATAGCGCGCATGCACCTGCAGCCACAGCGCGCGTTCCCCGATCGCTTCGCCGGCGAGACGCCGCAGCGCATCCATCTGTTCGGCGATGCACAGGTCGTACAACGCGATGCGCTCGACTGCATCCCGGTGCGCGCCCACCCAGTCGCGCTGCTCGAAACGCTGCCGCGCACGGGCGGTGATCGCCGCAAAGCGGGCGTGATACTGCTCGAAGCCGGCGTGAATGGCGCCGGCGATGCGCGACGCCAAGTCGGCAACGGTGTCAGGCTCGGACATGCAGGGCTCACCCGGGAGGACCTGCCTCACCATACGCTGGCGTGGGGTGGCTTGTGTAGGGCCACTGCATGCCGCGACAAACGCAACGATTCCTACAGACCTGATGCCTCCCTGCTGCCTACCCTTTCAGGCCCAACAACGGCACGAGGTGACGCATGCAGCAAATGACCTTTATTCCGCGCGTGGAGGAAGGCAACGTCATCCCGCAGCGCGCCCGCGACGGCTACATCAGCGCGACCGCCCTGTGCCAGTCCGTCGGCAAGCGCTGGTCCGACTACCGGGCACTGAAATCGACGGAGGAGTTCCTGCAGGAGCTCATGGCGCAGACGAAGCTGTCCGAGAACGAGCTGATCCACGTGGTATCCGGTGGGAACCCGGCCATGCAGGGCACCTGGATCCACCCGTACCTCGCCATCCACCTCGGCCAGTGGCTGTCGCGCAGGTTCGCAGTGAAGGTCTCGCAGTGGGTGGTGGAATGGCAGCAGGGTCGCGCCAATGCGTTGCTGCCCGTGCACATCGACCGCTACATGCAGAACCGTGCCAAGGTGCCGTACACCCATTTCTCGATGCTCAACGAGCTGACGTTGAACCTGATCGCACCGCTGGAGCAGGCGGGCTATACGCTCCCGCAGGCGCTGGTGCCGGACATCTCCGAAGGCCGCCTGTTCTGCAAATGGCTGAGGGATCATCGCGGCGTCGACACCGATGCGCTGCCCACGTACGACCATGCCTACCCGGACGGCCGCACGGTGCCGGCCAAGCTGTATCCCAACGAGTTCTACGAGGACTTCCGCCGCCACTTCAACGAAGTGTGGCTGCCAGATCATGCGCCCAGGTACTTCGCCGCACGCGACAGCAAGGCTCTCTCGTTCGTCTCTGCACTGCTGCTTCCAGCAGCCTGAAAGCAGCGCCGAATGTGCTCGGCTGCTTCGGCTGGAAGCAGCCGAGCATGGTCCGGCGCTACGGAGGCGGCCACTCAGATCGCCAGTTCGGCCTCCACGTCCTGCACCTTGCGCCGGGCCAATGCCAGGTTGGACTTGGTACGGTCCAGCACGATGTAGAAGAACAGGCCCTTCTTCTTCGCCACCGGGCGCATGATGTGGTACGCCTTGCCCAGCGAGATCAGGATGTCCTCGATGCTGTCGTTGAGGTTCAGCGATGCGGCGGTCTTCATCTTCGCGCGGATCACTTCGGTATTGCCGGCGGCGGCCACTTCCATGTCCATGCCGGCACCGGCTTCGCCCAGCAGCATGCCGCTTTCGTAATCGACCAGCGCCACTGCCTGCGCGCCGTCGATGCCCATCAGTGCGTTCAACGAATCATTCAATCCAGCCACGTCGCACCCCTTGTCGATGTTGGTCCGAGCCCCTTGTTCCCCTGCGGCCGGGCTCACGATCCGCCGAGTTCGGCCAGGATCGCCTGGCCACATTCCCTGCTCTGCCAAAGCACCTGGCCGATCACGCTGCGCTGGTCGCAGGCCGCCATCAGCAGCAACGGTGCGCGCCCTTCGGCCTGGATCGCCAGCATCAGCACCTTTCCGCCCGCCGCTTCCAGCATCAGTGTCTGCAGATCGCCCAGCACCAGTTCGCGCCCGACCGCCGCAGCCAGCGCCAGCATCGCGCTGGTCATCGCCGCCAGCCGTTCGCCGCGCCCTTCGGCGCCGGCGCTGACCAGGGCAAAGCCATCGACGCTGGCCAGCACGACCGTGCGCACGCCTTCGACCCGCTGCTGCAGGTCCTGCAGCAGGGGCTGCAGGCGCTCACGCTGACCGGCGTCGGGCAGTACCGCCACCTGCCCGTCAGCCATGTGCAGCCACCAGTGCGTGCGCTTCCATTTCGCTCATCAGTACATCCATCAGCAGCAGTCCCTGTCCTCGGTCACGGGCATCCACGGCCAGCAGCGGCAGCGGCTGGTCGTCAAGGCAGGCACGGATGGCCCAGTCATCCAGTGCGGCCTGCGGTGCCTGGTCCAGGTGGGTGACCGCCACGACCAGTGCCAAGGATGATGCGAACGGCTGCAGCACCTGCAGATAGCCTTCCAGCTCGCTGGCCAGGCCGGCGCGGCGCGCATCCAGCAGCAGCACCGCGCCACGGGCGCCCTGCAGCAGGATCGGCCACAGGAAATCGAAACGCTGCTGGCCGGGTGTACCGTAGAGACGCAGGCGTTCGCCGTTGGGCAGGTCGATGTCTGCGTAGTCCAGCGCCACGGTGGTGGAGGCCTTGTCGGCGCCGAGGCGATCACTGTTGGCCACATCCGTGTCGACCACCGCGCCAGCCGCGATGCTGCGTACCAGCGTCGACTTGCCGCTGCCCATGCCGCCCAGCACGACCACCTTGTGCTCACGCATTGCGCTCGCTCCCGCGCAGGTGCCGCCACAGGCGGGCGAGCAGTCCGTTGTCGGTGCGGGTGCCACCTGCCGCCATCATCAGCGTCGCCGGGGCGGCCTGCAGCTGCGCGTAGCCACACAGATAGGCGGCATGGATGAAATCGCGAACCGCCGCCGCCGGCAGTTCGAGCAGCATCGCGCATTCCTCAACCGTGCACGCACGCTTGAGCAGCAGCGAGCACAGGCGGAAGCCATCGTGGTCATGGCCCAGTACGCGGAAGTCCGGCCAGCGCAGCAGCTTCACCGAGGCGCCGCGCAGGCGCTCGTCCAGCGCCTGCCAATGGCGGCTGCGTTGCGCCCATTGCCACAGCAGTGGCCGCAGCGGCTGGCGTGGCCGCTCGCCGGCCAGGGCCTGCAGGCGCGCCGGTGTCAGCGCGTCCAGCTGCAGGCGCTCAAAGGCATCGGCCAGCCGCTCCACCAGCGCCGCAGCCGGCTCCTGCAACAGCACGGCCTGATCGTGCTCCAGATCCATCAGCAGCAGAGGCTCGCCCGCATCACCCAGCAGTGCCTGGCCCTGTCGCAGCGGCAGCCGCTCGCGCAGCAGGCGGGTGATGGCGTGCGCGCCATCTGCCAGGCGGATCGGCGCAGGTGTCTGCATGACCAGGGGCTCCGGTGCCAACTGCATGCGACGCAACGCGCGACCGATGGCACCGTCATCAAGCACGTCCTGATGCCCGTCGCCATCACGCAGCTGGCCGCCGATGTCCTCAATCCAGCACTGCAGGCGCGGACGTTGCTGTCGCATGCGCTGGGCGGCGTTGCGCAGCGCCGGGGTATCGCGGATGACCAGCAGATCACAATCGTCCAGATCCTGGCTGCGGCGGACCTGGCCATCCGGCAGCGCCGAGGCCAGGCGCAGCCGTTGCAGCAGGGCCTGCTCGCCCTGGATATCGGTTCCCACTACCAGCACGCGTGCCATCCGTGTTCCCCGTGCGGCCACCTCCCCGGTGGCCTCGCGTCGCCAAGGCTAGGGCATCGCCAGCGGCGGCCGTCGTGATCGATTGCTCAGATTCAAGGCGACTGCGAAACCGCGCCGATCCATTCTGCGACCGCCATCGCGGGCAAGTTTCATGCCCCGTTGACGGCATTCCGACGACCGACGGATGTCACGGTTCTGGACACGGGTCGAATGGGGTCAGATCCCTTTTGCTTGCAAAAGGGATCTGACCCCAGCGCCATAAAAAGAAACCCGCGCCGAAGCGCGGGTTCCGGTGTCACGGCCGAACGGCAGTGGATCAGCCGCGCAGCTGTTCCAGCGCGGCGTTGAAGGTCGCGCTCGGGCGCATCGCCTTGCTGGCCTTGGCCACGTCCGGGCGGTAGTAGCCACCGATGTCCACGGCCTTGCCCTGCACTGCGATCAGCTCTTCGACGATCTTCTGCTCGTTGTCGGTCAGCGTCTTGGCCAGCGGGGCGAAGCGCGCCTTCAGGGCGGCGTCCTCGTCCTGCGCGGCCAGGGCCTGGGCCCAGTACAGCGCGATGTAGAAGTGGCTGCCACGGTTGTCGATGCCACCCAGCTTGCGCGATGGCGACTTGTCGTTGTCCAGGAACTGGCCGTTGGCTTCGTCCAGCGCCTTGGCCAGCACACGGGCAGCGGCGTTGTCGTAGCGGTTGCCCAGGTGTTCCAGCGACGCGGCCAAGGCCAGGAACTCACCCAGCGAATCCCAACGCAGGTAGTCCTCTTCAACGAACTGCTGCACGTGCTTCGGGGCCGAACCACCGGCACCGGTCTCGAACAGGCCGCCACCGGCCATCAGCGGCACGATCGACAGCATCTTGGCGCTGGTGCCCAGTTCCATGATCGGGAACAGGTCGGTCAGGTAGTCACGCAGCACGTTGCCGGTCACCGAGATGGTGTCCTCGCCCTTGCGGATGCGGTCCAGCGAGAACGCGGTGGCTTCCACCGGCGGCAGGATGCGGATGTCCAGGCCGGTGGTGTCGTGGTCCTTCAGGTACTGCTCGACCTTGGCGATGACCTGCGCGTCGTGGGCGCGGGCGGCGTCCAGCCAGAACACGGCCGGGGTGCTGCTCAGGCGGGCGCGCTCGACGGCCAGCTTGACCCAGTCCTGGATCGGCGCGTCCTTGGTCTGGCACATGCGCCAGATGTCACCAGCTTCCACGGCGTGCTCGAACACCACGGCGCCGGCATCATCGGTGACCTTGACGACGCCGTCGGCGGCGATCTGGAAGGTCTTGTCGTGCGAGCCGTACTCCTCGGCCTTCTGCGCCATCAGGCCGACGTTCGGCACCGAGCCCATGGTGGCCGGGTCGAAGGCACCGTGCGCCTTGCAGTCGTCGATGACGGCCTGGTACACGCCGGCGTAGCAGCGGTCCGGAATGACCGCCTTGGTGTCCTGCAGCTTGCCTTCGGCATTCCACATCTTGCCCGAGTCGCGGATCATCGCCGGCATCGAGGCGTCGACGATCACGTCGCTCGGCACGTGCAGGTTGGTGATGCCCTTGTCCGAATTGACCATGGCCACGCCCGGGCGCTGCGCGTACTCGGCGGCCAGGTCGGCCTCGATCGCGGCGCGGGTGGCTTCAGGCAGCGACGGCAGGCGCGCAGCCAGGTCACCAATGCCGTTGTTGGCATCGAAACCGGCCTGCTTCAGCACGTCGGCGTGCTTGGTCAGTACGTCCTTGTAGAACTCGTTCACCGCCACGCCGAACATGATCGGGTCGGAGACCTTCATCATGGTCGCCTTCAGGTGCAGCGAGAACAGCACGCCCTGGGCCTTGGCATCGGCAATCTGCTCGCCGATGAACGCGGCCAGTGCCTTGCGGCTCATGACGGCGGCATCGACGATCTCGCCCGCCTTCACTGCGGTCTTTTCCTTCAGCACCACGGCGCTGCCGTCCTTGCCGTGGAAGGTGATCTTCAGCGAACCGGCGTTGGCCAGGGTGGCCGACTTCTCGCTGCCGTAGAAGTCACCGGCGGCCATGTGCGCGACGTGCGACTTCGAATCCGACGCCCAGGCGCCCATGCGGTGCGGATGCTTGCGCGCGTAGTTCTTCACCGACAGCGGTGCACGGCGGTCGGAGTTGCCTTCGCGCAGCACCGGGTTCACCGCACTGCCCTTGACCTTGTCGTAGCGCGCCTTGTAGTCGCGCTGCTGGTCGTCGGCCGGGGTTTCCGGGTAATCCGGCAGCGGATAGCCCTGGTCCTGCAGTTCCTTGATGGCCGCCTTCAGCTGCGGCACCGAGGCGGAGATGTTCGGCAGCTTGATGATGTTGGCGTCCGGGGTGGTCGCCAGCTGGCCCAGCTCGGCCAGGTCGTCGCTGACCTTCTGCGCGTCGCTGAGCAGTTCGGGGAACAGCGACAGGATGCGGCCGGACAGCGAGATGTCACGGGTTTCCACCACGATGCCTGCGGTGGCGGTGTAGGCGCCGACGATCGGCAGCAGCGACTGGGTGGCCAGGAACGGTGCTTCGTCGGTCAGCGTGTAGAGGATCTTGGACATGGGGGACTTGGACTCTGTAGCAGTGCTCAGGGGAAGGCCGGCGCCAGCGCCGGGCCACGTGCAACCGTGTCGCGCGCGGGGCCGGGCCCCACGCTTTCCCCCGTCGCCGTCAGGGTGGGCGCGCGGCGGGGAAACCCCTGCATTGTCGCGTTTTCGGCCGCGCGGGGCAAAGCTGTGCCATACGCGGCGGTACTGGACCGCTGTGTTTCGTCGTTGGCTCGCTTCCGGTCTGGAAGCTGAGGCTTGATGGCTAGTTCGACTTCCCGCTCATTGAGGCACGCGTGACCCACTCCGACAATCGCGGCCCCCACTCGGCACGCCTTGGACAGGTCAATGTCTGCGAGCGCTTGCTTTGCTGGAAGTTGCAGATGCGGAATCCCCCAACGACGGCGGCCAGGCTGGCGAGTTCATCAGCCGTCGCTGCAGAGCCTCGGATGTGCAGCGAACCGGCGCCAGACGATCCGGGTCGAACGTAGACGTCGTACCGGGTGGAACCTCCTTCCGCCCTTGCATACCCCGACACGACATATCCGCCGTCCGTGAAGCGCAGATCCGGCGTGCTTCCTGACGCAGGCTTTTCGGGGGCATCGCCCTCGTAGATCAAGGCGACTTCCCTACCGTCATGCCTGATGCGGTGCAGACCAAAGTCAACAGGAGCCTCGTAGGTCACGGACATGCCTGTCGGCACGCGCAGGCAGGCACCGTACAGAAAGTGGTCGCAGCCGTAGCTCCAGAGATTCGCGGGGCCCATTGCGAGTGTGAGCGCAATCCAGCTGAGCATGCTGTCCCCCGACCTGTCCGTGTTCCGTTCAGCGTACCCCGCTAGCCTCCCTAAAGCGGGCGTCGCCCAATAAAAAAGGACGCAGCCTCGCGGCTGCGTCCATCGTGAGCCCTGCCGGGAGAGAGTCGGCAGGACTTACTTGACCTCGAACTCCTGCGGCGTTCCGGCCGCCTTGCCATCGACGGTGACCTCGGCGCGGTACTTGCCGGCCGGCCAGCCCTTTGCATTCTTGAACGTGACGTTGGTGGTTTCCGCACCACTGGTGTTCAGGGTGGCGTTCTGTTCGCCGGCTACCTGGCCGTCCTGGTAGGTCAGCTTGGCGCCAACGGTGACGTTGTTGGCAGCGCCGTCGGTCTTGACCGAGACGATGATGTCATCCTTCGGTGCGAACAAAGCCGTCGTCGCAACCGACTTGTCGGCGGCGGCGGTCTTGCCGACGGTGACCGACGAGACGTTGACCGCAGCGGCTTCGGCCATCGGCGGCGGTGCGCCGGTCATCGGCGCGGGAGCTGCGGGTTCGGCCGGGGCGGTCGCTGCCGGAGGGGCGTTGCTGTCGGTCGACTCTTCCTTCTTCTTGCAACCGACCAGGGCAACGCTGCCCAGCAGGGCGGCGATCAGGGCGGTCTGTAGCGGGGTGGTCTTGATCATTCGGGGTTCCTCCCAGGGATTGTCGGACGGCGTTCGATGGCCGGCTTACTTCGGCGGCAGTTTCAGGGTCTGGCCCGGGAAGATCTTGTCCGGGTCATCAAGCACATCGCGGTTGGCTTCGAAGATCTTTTTCCAGGCATTGGCGTCGCCCAGATGCTGCTTGGCGATCTTCGACAGCGAGTCACCCTTCTGCACGGTATAGGTGCCGCCGCTGACAACGTCTGCGGTGCTGTCCACCGAAGCGCTGACGCCGGAGAAGTCCGCCTTCGGCACCTGCTCGGCGGTACTGTCGACACTGCCACTGACGCCGGAGAAATCGGCTTTCTTCTCGGTACTCATCCACAACTCCCGTCTGCATGACTACGTGATTCGCACGGTGCCATGGAGGTTGTTAAATGGGGATGGTGCAGATGTGAAGCCGCCCCCCGGGGCGGCTGAACAATCGGGGGAATGGACGCCCGGTAGTGCCGGCCGCTGGCCGGCTGTGCCAGGGGGATCCGGCCTTGGCCGATTGCCGGCCAGCGGCCGGCTCTACCCGTAACCACCTGCGAATCATGGTAGTGCCGGCCGCTGGCCGGCGCTCGCCGGGCATGGCCCGGCGCAACGGGCAACCGCCTGTGGCGGTTACTGCCGCAGTTCGCGGTAGGTCGCGGCCGGGGCGGCGATGCCCGGGCTGGCACGCCAGGGGTTGATGTCCAGGCCGCCACGACGGGTGTAGCGGGCCTCCACTTCCAGCCACTGCGGCTGGCAGCGCGCAGACACCTCGCTGAAGATCCGTTCAACACACTGCTCGTGGAACTCGGCGTGCTCGCGGTAGCTGACCAGGTAACGCAGCAGGCCGGCGCGGTCGATCTTCGGCCCGCGGTAGCGCAGGCTGACCGTGGCCCAGTCCGGCTGGCCGGTAACCGGGCAGTTGGACTTCAGCAGCGCCGAGACCAGGGTTTCCTCCACCACCTCGCCGGCATCAGCGGCGAGGAAGTCTGCCTGCGGCGGGCCGTAGCAGTCGATCTCCAGGTCCAGCCCATCGATGGATTCGCCGAGCGGCGTCTCACGCAGGCCCGGCAGGCCGAATTCGACCTCCACCGGCGCACCGGCGCAGGCCGACAGATCCGCCACGATGCGCGCGCGCAGTGCCTCGGCGCTGTCGATACGGGTGCTGTTGAGGGAGTTCAGGTACAGCTTGAACGACTTCGATTCGATCAACCGCGGCGAGGTGCACGGCACCTGCACGGTGGCGACGGCGACCTGCGGCTTGCCACGCGCGTCGAGCCAGCTCAGCTCGAAGGCATGCCAGCGGTCGTGGCCAACGAACGGCAGCGCGGCGTCATCGAGGCCGATCTCGGCGCGGGCGCCGCTGCGGGGGATGGGAAACAGCAGGCCGGGATCGTACTGCGACGGGTAACTGACCTCGCGACCGAGGCTGGAATCCTGTGGGGTGTTCATGGGCGCCATTGTATCGCGCGGACGGCGGGCCTTCGGCCGGGCTGGCCAACGGCGGAGCCCCTCCGTGGTGGGGTTGGTGGGTCGTCGAAAGCCTGGGTTCCGGGGTGTGGGCCAGGCGGGCGGGATGGGCGGGGACCCGTGAACCCATCCCCGGGGGCTTAGCCGCGCCATCCATGGCGCGGATACCCCGCCCATCCCACCCGCCCGGCCCTCCGACACATTTCTGTCGCCGATCCACCACGGGAAAGATCAGGAAAATCAAAATCAGAATCCGATCCTTCAGACGTTCATGACGTCCGCCGTGCCGACCAACGGTCGGCACCCACCAACAGCAGCGGGCACCAACAGCCGCGGGAAACTGTCGAAGGCGGGGTGGGTGCGGGTGTGGGGG
>NZ_JBMRGJ010000018.1:0-87828 GCF_049384325.1 Stenotrophomonas sp. CASM114
GGTCAGCGCAGGACCGTTGGCGCCACGGATGGCGCCATCGAGCCCCCATGGATGGGTTCACGGCGTGTCCTGCGCTGACCCATCAGCCCCTGCCTGCCAGGAAGAATCAAGGCGACGAACGCGCACGCATTTCAATCCCGCCCCTTGACCTCAACCAATGTTGAGGTGCGATAACAATCTCCCCACGGCCAGCCCCTGGCCTTCCCCACGGAGATTGCTTCGATGTCGTACTCGCTTCCCCCGCTCCCCTACGCCTACGACGCCCTTGAGCCGCACTTCGATGCGCGCACGATGGAAATCCATCACAGCAAGCACCACCAGGCCTACGTCAACAACCTCAATGCCGCCATCGAGCAGGCCGGCATCGCCGAGCAGCCGGTCGAGGCGCTGATCGCCAACCTCGGTGCCGTGCCCGAGGCGCAGCGTGGCGCGGTCCGCAACAACGGCGGTGGCCACGCCAACCACAGCCTGTTCTGGACCGTGCTCAGCGCCGACGGTGGTGCACCCGATGAGGAACTGGCCACCGCCATCGACCGTGACCTGGGCGGCTTCGATGCCTTCAAGGACGCCTTCAGCAAGGCCGCGCAGACCCGTTTCGGCAGCGGCTGGGCCTGGCTGACCAGTGATCGCGACGGCCGCCTGCAGGTCGAAAGCAGCGCCAACCAGGACAGCCCGCTGATGGGTGCAACCGTGGGCCTGTCCGGCAATACCCCGATCCTCGCGCTGGACGTCTGGGAACACGCCTACTACCTGCACTACCAGAACCGTCGCCCGGACTACATCGGTGCGTTCTTCAACATCATCAACTGGGCCGAGGTCGGCCGGCGCTACCGCCAGGCCCGGGCCTCATGAGCGGCGAGACAGTGCCGTACGCCGGGCCGTGGGCGGGGGTCTTCCCCGCACCGGCGCCGGTGCCGTCGGTCGAGATGCCGCCGCGTGCCCTGCGGCGGCTGCTCGGCCATTTCCCGACCGGCGTGGCCATCGTCTGCGCGCGCGATGCACAGGGCAAGCCGGTCGGCCTGACCATCAACTCGTTCGTACCGGTCTCGCTGCAGCCACCGCTGGTGCTGTGGAACCTGGCGTTGCACGCGCAGAGCCTGTCCACCTTCCAGCGCGCCACCCGCTTTGCAATCAGCGTGCTGGCGGCCGACCAGGAAGCGCTGGCCCGGCGCTTCGCCGATCCGCAGGTCCGCAATCGCTTCGACGGCCTGGCATTGCTGGATGACGACGAGGACGCCCCACCCCGCATCGCCGGTGCGGTCGCCCATCTCACCTGTACCCGCCACGCACAGTGGCCGGTGGGCGATCACCTGCTGCTGGCCGGCCGCATCATCGACGTGCACGAGAACGGCGGCGCGCCGCTGCTGTTCCATCGCGGCCGCTTCCAGCCCGGCCCGGCCGAACTGCTGGTGGAGGTGCGCGGATGAACATCGAAGCTCTGGAATGCATGCTCGCCGCCGGCAGGGACGGCGCGCTGCTGCGCTTCGGCCTGGGCAAGGGCTGGCTGGATGCCGGCAACCCGGTGCGCGCGGCCACCCATCTGGGCCGTTGCGTGGTGCTTGATCCGCAGTACTCGGCGGCGTGGAAGCTGCTGGGCAAGGCCTGGCTGGCCAGTGGCCAGCCGCAGGCGGCGCGCGAAGCCTGGCAGCGCGGATTGAGCGTGGCCGGCAGCAAGGGCGACCAGCAGGCACGCAAGGAAATGCAGGTGTTCTTGCGCCGCCTGGACCGCGAGCAGGCGGAGCCGGCGAAGGCGGGCTGAGTTGATCAGCCCGCGTTGGCCGATGCCGGTGCGGACATGATGTCCGACATCGGCAGGCGGCGCGGCTTGCTCGGGAACGCGTGGCGCAGGATGCGCCAGACCACCTGGCCGAACTGGCGCGGCAGCGAGCCGTTGTTGTAGTGCTGGCCGTAGCGACGGCAGATGTCCTTCACTTCCTTGGCAATGGCCGCATAGCGGTTGGCCGGCAGATCCGGATAGAAGTGATGCTCGATCTGGTGGCTGAGGTTGCCCGACAGCACGTTGATCAGGAAGCCGCCGCTGATGTTGGATGAACCGCGCAGCTGGCGCAGGTACCAGTGGCCGCGCGATTCATTGCGCAGGCATTCCTTCGGGAAGGTTTCCGATTCGGCGGTGAAGTGGCCGCAGAAGATGATCACGTAGGTCCAGATGTTGCGCAGTCCGTTGGCCACCATGTTGCCCAGCATCACGGTGAGGAAGAACGGGCCGGCCAGCAGCGGGAAGAACACGTAGTCCTTCAGCACCTGGCGGGCCATTTTCCGCGCCACCGGGCGGGTCTGCATCCACATCGCACGGCCGCTGATGCGGCCCTTCAGCCAGCGGCCCAGGCGCAGGTCCTGCGCGGCCACGCCCCACTGGAACAGCAGCGCGAAGATCGGCGCGATGATCGGCTGCAGCAGGTAGAACGGCTTCCAGCGCTGCTCCGGGAAGATGCGCAGCAGGCCATAACCGATGTCATCGTCCATGCCACGTACGTTGGTATAGGTGTGGTGGCGGAAATTGTGGGTCTTGCGCCAGTTGTCGGCAGTGGCAACGATGTCCCACTCATAGGTATTGCCGTTGAGCTTGGGGTCGCCGGTCCAGTCGAACTGGCCGTGCATGACGTTGTGGCCCAGCTCCATGTTCTCCAGGATCTTAGACAGCGCCAGCAGCAGCGTGCCGGTGATCGCGGCCGGCCACAGCAGCGGCATCCAGAACAGTGGCGAGAACGCCGCCAGGAACAGCAGGCCACGGCCCCCCACGCCAAACCAGCGCACGGCGGCGGCCACGCGGCGGATGTAGCGGGTATCGGAGGCGCCGAGGCTGCCGATCACACGGTCGCGGATCGCGTCGAGTTCCTCACCGAAGGCATGCATCTCGGCAGTACTCAGGGCACGGTCGGTAGCGCGGGTCATGGCAGGCGTCCTCAGAGATCCAGGGTCAGGTCGGTGGTCGGTGCGCTCACGCAGATCCGTACCGGCTGCGCCGATTCGGACTGCAGGTCGCCGGTGCGCAGGTGGCGGGTGGCGCCACTGACGCGGTCACAGCTGCAGGTGTTGCAGATGCCCATGCGGCAGCCATGCCTGGGCTTGATGCCATGGGCTTCCAGGCTTTCCAGCAGCGAGCTGCCACGCGGCACGCTCAGCTGGCGGCCACTGCGCGCCAGCGTCAGCACGACCTCCCCTTCACTGCTGGCGTCACGCAGCGGTGCGGGAGGAGTGAACGCTTCCGCCTGGAAACCGGCGACCTGGTGCGCCAGGCGTTCGCGGGCGGCGGCAACGAAGCCGTCCGGGCCGCAGGCCAGCACATGGCGCTGCGCCAACGGGGTGTCATCGCCCGCCACCTGCAGGTCGTGGGCATCGATCCGTGCGGCGGGCACATCCCCTTCGCGGGTGGTCAGCAGATGCACACGCAGGTTCGGCTGGCTGGCGGCCAACGCCTGCAGCTCATCACGGAACTGCAGGTGGGCGGCGCTGCGTTCCCAGTAGAACAGGTCCACCGGCGCTGCCAGCGGGCGCTGGCAGGCGTCGCGCAACAGGCTGCGCATCGGCGTGATGCCACTGCCGGCAGCCAGCAGCAACACCGGCGCCGCAGCCGGCATGTGGAACTCGCCGAAGGCGGCATCGAGGCGGAACAGTTCGCCCGGCTGCGCGCGGTTGACCAGGTGCTGGCTGACGAGGCCGCCGTCGATCGCCTTGACGGTGATCGCCAGCTCGCGCCGACCCAGTGCGGTGGGGCTGTAGCTGCGCTGCCACAGGCGCCCTTCAATCTCCACGCCCAGGGTGACGTGCTGGCCGGCGCGCATGCCGGCCCAGTGCCGGTTGGTGCGCAGGACCAGGGTCGCCGCGCCCTCGCCGGCCGGCTCTCGCCGGACCAGGCGGGCCACCGGCTCGCGCAGGGTCCACAGGGGATTGAGCTGGCCTGCCCAGAAATCGAACAGCGACGGCGAGACCCAGCGGTACGGAGAGAACAGGGACGGACGGACGACAGCGCTCATGGGCGAACTATACGGGCGCACATACACCTGTGTATACATGTGTATATTGAACCGGATTGGGTATGATTCAGCCTCGCCCCACCGGAACCCCCATGGCCGCCGCCACCGCCTTGTCGACGCCTGAAGATGCCAACAGCCCGGCCCGCCGTACGGTGAGCCGCGAGGACCTGCTGGCCGCCGCCCTGAAACTGATCGGGCCGCACCGCAGCCTGTCCACGCTCAGCCTGCGCGAAGTGGCACGTGAGGCCGGCATCGCGCCGAACAGCTTCTACCGGCAGTTCCGCGACATGGACGAACTGGCCGTGGCGCTGATCGACGCCGCCGGCCGCTCGCTGCGGACCATCATCGGCGAGGCCCGCCAGCGCGCCACCTCCACCGCCACCAGCGTGGTGCGGGTTTCGGTGGAGACCTTCATGGAACAGCTGCGCGCCGACGACAAGCTGCTGCACGTACTGCTGCGCGAAGGCGCGGTGGGTTCGGACGACTTCAAGCACGCGGTCGAACGTGAGCTGCACTATTTCGAGGAAGAGCTGCAGCACGACCTGGTGCGTCTGGCCGCGCTGGACGGCGCCGTGCTGCATGCCCCGGAACTGGTGGCCAAGGCCATCACCCGGCTGGTGTTCGCGATGGGTGCCACCGCCATGGACCTGCCGCCGGAGAAGGACCCGGAGCTGATCGAAGAGATCTCCACGATGATCCGCATGATCATCGTCGGCGCCCGCACGCCCGCCGCGTTCCGCCGCGGCTGACGATCGCCCCCGGGGTCGGATCCCTTTCCAAGGGAAAGGGCTCTGACCCCAACCACACAGCAACACCAACCTCCGTGCATGACCACAGGCAGGGTTGCGGCCGCCAAATGTAATGTTATAACACGGCCATGATCTGGCTCGGTCGGCGTTCCGCTCGGAATGACTGCGGCGTCATTATATAGCACTTGCTATATTGATAAGCCACTGCTTTCATATGCGTCAGCCAGGTCGCCCTCGCCGCCTTTCTTTCCCCAAGGACGACGCCCTCATGCCCGTTGCCACGCCCCTCTTCCATCGGCTGCCCCTGGCCGCCGCCATTGCCCTGACCCTGCCGCTGCCCGCACTGGCCGCCACTCCGAAACCGACCGAACTGGACCGTGTGCAGGTCAAGGTGAGCACCGCCACGCGCAGCGAACGCCTGCTGTCGGACGTGCCGATCCGCACCGAGGTGCTGCGCAAGGAAGACATCGCGCTGCGCGCGGCCACCGACTTCTCGCGCGCCGCCGAGCTGATCAACGGCCTGCGCGTGGAGAGCAACTGCCAGAACTGCAACACCAGCGAAGTGCAGCTGCTGGGCCTGCCCGGTGCCTACAACCAGCTGCTGTTCGATGGCATCCCGCTGTTGTCCACGCTGGGCAGCGTGTACGGCCTGGAACAGATCCCGGCCGGGTTCGTCGACCGCATCGAAGTGGTCAAGGGCGGTGGCTCGGCGCTGTACGGCCCGGGTGCGGTTGCCGGTGTGATCAACCTGATTCCGCCGCTGCCGGCGCGCAGTGGTGGTCATGTGCAGGCCGGCGTGGATGTCCTGGAAGGTACGCCGCAGAAGAACGCCGACCTGCGGCTGGACCTGGTGGCCAGGGACGCAGACGCCGGCCTGTCAATGATTGCCCAGCGCAACTGGAACAACGGCATCGACTACAACGGTGACGGCTACACCGAGATCACCCGAAAGAACCTCAAGGTCGGCGGGCTGCAGGCCTGGTACGCGCCCACGCCGGGTACGCGGCTGCGCCTGGACCTGCAGGTGACCGATGAAACCCGCCGCGGCGGCAACCGCCTGGACCAGCCCGGATACCTGGCCAACATCGCCGAATCGCTGGATACGAAATACCGGCGCGGCAGTGTGTCGTGGGACCAGGAGATCACTGCCGACGTCGATTTCCGCCTGGCCTACGCCTTCGCCGACATCGACCGCGACAGCTTCTACGGCGGTCTCGGCGACGTAGTCACCGATCCGTCCGCACCCGGCTATGACCCGTCGCAGCTGGACCGCAACGTGGCCGGCAGCGCGGCCTCGCGTTCGTGGCGCCAGTACGGCCGCACCCACAACCCGCTGCACTACATCGACAGCCAGTTGAACTGGCGGCTGGGCGCGCATGCGCTGGCCTTCGGCGTGCAGTACAAGCACGAGGCGCTGCGCGACGACAACCGCACCGGTGACGGGCAGCGTCTTGCGGTGTTGGAGGATGCGACCTTCCACAACCTGGGCGCGTTCATCCAGGACGAATGGAGCCTGCGCGACAACGTCGACCTGGTGCTGGGTGCACGCGTGGACAAGAGCTCGGAACTGGACAGCGCGGTGTTCTCGCCGCGCATCGCGCTGGCCTGGCAGGCCACGCCAAACCTGAAATGGCGGGCGGGCATTGCCACCGGCTTCCGTGCTCCGGAGATCTTCGTTGAGGATGTGCACGTCGATACGCTCGGTGGCGAACAGGTACGCGTGCGCAATACCGATGGCCTGAAGGAAGAGCGCGCGTTGACCACCCTGTTCGGCTTCGACTGGCGCTCGGACCCGGCCAATCCGGTGTGGAGCTGGGATGCTACCGCCTCCTATGCACGCATCCGCGATACCTTCGCGCTGGGCGAGATCCAGCGCGGCGATGACGGCCAGCTGAGCCAGCTGCGTTACAACGCCTCCGGCTCGGACGTGCTGGGTGCGGAAACCAACCTCGGCTGGCAGCCGTCGCTGCAGTGGCGCCTGACCGCCGGTGCCTCGTGGTACCGCTCGCGCTACCGCGAGCCGCAGCGCGTCTTCGACGACAGCGGCGACGGTGGCGACACCGTGATCGAAAGCCGCGACTACCTGAAGACTCCGCGCTGGACCGGCCTGGCCCAGCTCAGCTGGATGCCGGCCGAACCGTGGGAAACCTTCGTCGCGCTGCGCCATACCGGGCCGATGTCGGTGCTGAACAACCGGTTGGGCGAACTGCACCGCACGCGTTCGTTCCTGGTCACCGATCTCGGGGCGCGCTGGCACCGCCATCTGGGCGCACAGGCGCAGCAGGAAGTGTCGGTGGCCGCAGGCGTCAAGAACGTGTTCGATCAGCGCCAGAAGGATCTGGAAGTGGGCGCGCTGCGTGACAGCGACTATGTCTACGGGCCGCGCTTCGCGCGCTCGTGGTACGTCAACCTGCGCTATGCGTTCTGAAGCACTGCGAGCGCTGTTGCTGGCCTGTGCCGCGCTGCCGGCCGCACCGACGATGGCTGCGGACCTGCACGCGCAGGTCTCGGCCTCGTTGATGCGGCCGGAGCAGCGCTCGCTGCGGCCGATGCAGTGGTCGCCGCCGCCGAAGCTGGTCGCGCTGTACTTCGGTGCCGACTGGTGCGCACCGTGCCATGCGTTCGTCCCCACGCTGCGCAGCGTGCGCGACGCATTGCGCGAGGCCGGCGCCGATACCGAAGTGGTGTACGTCAGCCTGGATGAGAGCGAGAGCGCGCTGCGCCGCTACATGCACGCGCAGGACATGCCGTGGCCGGTGCTGGACCCGCGCCGCGCCGCGCGCATGCCGGCGCTGCAGGCATTGGCCGGGCTGGCACCGCCGAACCTGGTACTGATCGATGCCGACGGCACGGTGCTGGCCAACGGCTGGCAAGGCCGGCGCTATGAAGGCCTGCAGCCGGTGTTGAAGGAATGGATGAAACGGGCGTGTGCGCAGCAGCAGGCGCGCTGCCCGCCCGATCTGTAGAGTCGAGCCACGCTCGACGCATTCGATCACCGTGCGAACGGCAGCCGAGCATGGCCCGGCTCCACAAAAACCGGGATCGCGCGAACGGCCGGAGGCCATGGCCCGGCGCTACCGTTACGGCGCCTCGCCCTCGGCCTTGCGCACGAACGCTTCGAACAAGGCCAGCGTCTGCTCGCTCACATGGTGCTCGATGCCCTCGGCATCGCGCCGCGCGGTATCTGCGTCCACGCCCAGCGCCAGCAGGAAACGCTCCACGGTCTGGTGGCGCTGGCGGCTGGCGTGGGCCAGCGCCTCGCCTTCCGGGGTCAGGAACACGCCACGGTACGGCCGCTGTACCACCCAGCCATCACGGGCCAGGCGCCGCAGCATCTTCGCCACGGTGGGCTGGGCCACGCCCAGACGGGTGGCGATGTCGACCTGGCGGGCCTCGCCGCCGTCGGCCAGCAGGTCCGAAATCAGCTCGACATAGTCCTCCACCAGCTCCATCCGGTGCGCCTCGCGCACTTGCCGGAAGCTCTCGACCTGGCGCTCGGCCTCGATCAAGGGGGTGCTTTTCAGCGATGTCGAATCGTCGGTCTTGCCCACGCCTGCGCCTGCCCTTCCGGTGCAATCCGGTCTCGAACCTGAATTCTGGACCAGTCACACGATAAAGACGATTGTTTCACATTGCTAATGACTATAGCAGGAGCTATATTCGGACCCATGAACACCCTGGCGCCCCGCGACCCTTCGGCCTCCACTCCGGCCAGCCTGGGTGCGCTCAACGCCTCGGTCGCGGTGCCCGACAAGGGCCATTGGTGGTTCCGCCTGCTGGCCTTCCTCGGCCCGGGCTACATGATCTCGGTCGGCTACATGGACCCTGGCAACTGGGCCACTGACCTCGCCGGCGGTTCGCGCTTCGGCTACCTGCTGCTGTCGGTCATCCTCATCTCCAACCTGATGGCGGTGATCCTGCAGGCGCTGTCGGCGCGGCTCGGCATCGCCACCGGCATGGACCTGGCGCAGGCCTGCCGCGCGCGTTACCCGAAGCCGGTGAACCTGGCGCTGTGGGCGCTGTGCGAGGCCGCGATCATCGCCTGCGACCTGGCCGAGGTGATCGGCACCGCGATCGCCTTGAAGCTGCTGTTCGACCTGCCACTGTTGTGGGGTGCGGTGATCACTGCGCTGGATACATTGCTGGTACTGCTGCTGATGAACCGCGGCTTCCGTGCGCTGGAGGCCTTCGTGATCGCGCTGCTGATGGTGATCTTCGCCTGCTTCGTGGTGCAGATCGCGATGGCTGCGCCGCCGGTGATGGCGGTGCTGGGCGGCTTCATTCCGCGCGCGCAGGTGGTGACCGATCCGCACGCGCTGTACATCGCGATCGGCATCATTGGTGCCACCGTGATGCCGCACAACCTGTACCTGCATTCGTCCATCGTGCAGACCCGCGCCTACCCACGTACCGATGAAGGCCGCCGCAGTGCGCTGCGCTGGGCGGTGACCGACAGCACCCTCGCGCTGACCCTGGCGCTGTTCATCAACGCCAGCATCCTGATCCTGGCGGCGGCGGTGTTCCATGCCAATGGCCGATTTGATGTGGAAGACATCGAGCAGGCGCACCAGCTGCTGGCACCGATGCTGGGTGTGGGCGCGGCGGCGACGTTGTTCGCGGTGGCCCTGCTGGCCTCGGGCCTGAATTCGACGGTGACCGCCACGCTGGCCGGCCAGATCGTGATGGAAGGCTTCCTGCACCTGCGAATGCCGCCGTGGCTGCGTCGGCTGATCACGCGTGCGCTGGCCATCATCCCGGTGGTGGTGGTGATCCTGCTGTTCGGCGACCAGGGCGCGGTGAAGCTGCTGGTGCTGAGCCAGGTGGTGCTGTCGATGCAGTTGCCGTTCGCGATCATCCCGCTCGTACGGATCGTGACCGACAAGGTGACGATGGGCGCGCTGGTCGCACCGCGCTGGCTGGGCGCGATCGCCTGGGTGATCGCGCTGGTCATCGTGGTGTTGAACGTGAAGCTGCTGGTGGATACCCTCAACGGCGCATAGCGCGAAGTACCAGGGACGCCTGTGTAGAGTCGAGCCATGCTCGACTCATCGCACACCGCACGAACAGCAGCCGAGCATGGCTCGGCTCTACAAATGCAACGCAATCGCGGCCTCGATCTGCTGCGGCGACTGGAACCCTGCCAGGCGGGTACGTTCGTCCCCGTCACGGAACAGCGAGAGCGTCGGCGTCTGCCGCAGCCCCAGTTCCCTGAAGAACGCCTCGCCCAGCACCTCCAGCTGCACGCGCAGCAGCGTGGTGCCCTGCCCCGCGACGCTGTTGGCCACCCGGTGCAGCGACATCTCCAGCATCCGGCACCCCGGGCACTGGTCCTTGTGGAAGTCCACCAGTACGCGCGGGTGTTCGGCCAGCAGCTGCTGGAACTGCTCAGGCGTGGTGGCGTCGATGATCTGCATCGCTGTTGCTCCAGTAATGGGCCAGGACCGCATCGGTCCAAGCCTCGATGGCCGCGGCATGGCGCTCTCCATGCGGCATCTGTTCGATCTCCAGCGGCGGATAGTCGCTGTGGAAGTAGCGGATCAGCCGGTGCACAGCACCGCAGTAGTACTCCTGCCCCCACTGTGTCTCGCCGGTACCGAACACCGCCAGCTGCCGCGGCCGCTCGCCGCGCTCGGCGATGCCAGCCACCCATGCCTTCATCTCCGAAGGCGTGCGGCCGGCGTTGTCGGTCCAGCAGCCCAGCAGCACCAGGTCGGCCTCGTCGGCCGCCAGGGACGGCGCCTGCTGCAGGTCGTCGGCCTCCTGCCAGTGCACGGCATGGCCTGCAGCGCGGCAACGCTCGGCAATCTGCCGGCCAAGCTCGCGGGTGTTGCCGCTCAGTGAGGCCACCACCAGCAGGATGCTCAGCGCCGTGCCGGACTCAGAGGTCGTCGAAGCCGTTGTCGACGTTGGTCTTCTTGTAACTTGCATTGCGCATCTCGAAGAAGTCGGTCTTGGTTTCGGTGAAGTTGTCGGCGTAAGCCTTGATCCACGGCATCACGTTGTCGGTGGTGTCGCTGTACAGCCGCTCGATGCCGAGCATGCCGGCCATCTTGTTGGCGCGGTACTTCACGTAGCGCGTCATTTCCTCCACATCGATGCCATCGATGCCGTCCAGTACTTCCGATGACCACTGGGTTTCCAGTTCGATGGCGTGCTCGAACGCCTGGTGCACATAGGCGGTCAGCTCGTTGGTCTGCAGCTCCGGGTTCTCGCCGATGATGGCGCGGATCAGCTCGCTGATGAACTTGGTATGGGCCAGCTCGTCGCGGTTGATGAAACTGATGATCTTGCCGGTGCCGGTCATGCGGTTCTGCCGCACCATGTTGTAGAAGTACGCAAATCCGGAATAGAAGTTGATGCCCTCCAGGATCGAGGACTGGATCAGCGACTTCAACAGGGTCTCGGCGGTCTTCTCGCGCATGAAGTCGTCATACGCGCCCATGATCGGCGCGTTGCGCTTGATGATGGTCGGATGGGTGCGCGCCAGTTCAAATACGCGGTTCTGGTTCGGCAGGTCGGTGATCGAGGCCAGCACATAGCTGTAACTCTCGTTGTGGATCACTTCCTGCTGGCCGATGATCGCGGCATTGGCATGCGCGGCCGGGTCGGTGATGTACTCGGCCACGTTGTAGATGAAGCGCGTCTGCGGTGAGTCGAGCGTGGCCAGCAGGCCGATGATCGAGTCGTAGGCGTTCTTTTCGCGCCCGGACAGCTCGCCGTACTGGCGCGCGTCGGCCTTCATGTCGACTTCGTCGGGGATCCAGAAGTTGGTCGACAGCTCCTTGTAGGCCCGATAGAACGACGGGTACGGGATGTCATTCCAGTTCAGGATGCCGCTGGTGCGGCCGTTGATGATGCCGGTGCTGCGGTTGGGATGGCGCGGTTCGAGGATCTTGATGCGGTCGAGGGGGGTTGCCATGGTTTTCTGCCTTCGTTCTCTTTCTATCGTGTTGCCGGCCAGCGGCCGGCACTACCGAAGATCGCGGGGTTGCCGGCCAGCGGCCGGCACTACCGAAGATCGCGGGGTTGCCGGCCAGCGGCCGGCACTACCATTGATCAGCTGGAGCACCATTCGCATTCGCTGATGTCGATGTCGTTGGAGCGCACGTAGTAGGTGGTCTTCAGGCCCTCGCGCCAGGCGCTCAGGTGCAGCTCCAGCAGGGTGCTGGCGCGGATCGTGCTGGGCACGTACAGGTTGAAGCTGATCGACTGATCAACATGGCGCTGGCGACGCGCGTTCTGGCGCACGCTGGCGAACTGGTCGACCTTGTACGCCCCCTTCTCGTAGTACGGCCAGGTTTCCAGCGACAACCCCGGCGCTGCCACCGGCCGCCGGAAGTCCTTTTTTTCCTCGTAGTAGAACGCGCTGTAGATCGGGTCGATCGACGCGGTGGAGCCGGCAATCTGCGCGGTGCTCATGTTCGGCGCGACCGCCAGCAGCCAGCCGTTGCGCAGGCCGTGCGTGGCGACCTCGCGCGCCAGGCTGTCCCATGCGGCGCCAGTGTAGTCGCGGTCACGGAAGTAACGCCCGTTGTGCCAATCGCTGCCGGTGAACATCGGATAGCTGCCCTTTTCCTTCGCCAGTTGCGCGCTGGCCTGGATGGTCAGGAAATTGATGCGCTCATACAGGCGGTCGGCCAGTTGTTCGGCATCCGGTGAATCCCACTGGATCGCCTGCTGCGCCAGCAGGTGGTGCCAACCGAACGTGCCCAGTCCGATGGCGCGGTACTTGCGGTTGGTGATCGTGGCCTGCGGCACCGGCAGTGCGTTGAGGTCGATCACGTTGTCCAGCATGCGCACCTGGATCGGGATCAGGCGCTCCAGCACATCGGTGGCCAGCAGGTCATCCGGCGCATGGATCGCGCGGCCGAGGTTGATCGAAGACAGGTTGCAGACCACGAAGTCGCCGGCGCGGCGTGTGGTGACGATCTGGTCGCCGCTGACGATCTCCTGGATCATCCGCGTCGGGCTCATGTTCTGCAGGATCTCGGTGCACAGGTTGCTGGAATAGATCATGCCGGCGTGCTTGTTCGGGTTACGGCGGTTGACCTCGTCGCGGTAGAACAGGAACGGGTTGCCCGTCTCCAGCTGGCTGAGCATGATCCGCTTGAACAGATCGATCGCCTTCACCGTGCGCCGGCTGATGCGCTCGTCGGCCACCAGTTCGGCGTAGCGGTCGCGGAAGCTGCCCGCGCCGCGCTTCTCGTCGTAGAAGTCCTGCAGGTACCAGCCCTTGGCCTGCTTCACCTCGTGCGGGTCGAACAGGTACCAGTCGGCACGGCGTTCGACTGCTTCCATGAACAGGTCCGGCACGCACACCGAGGTGAACACATCATGCGCGCGCAGGCGCTGGTCGCCGTTGTTGAGGCGCAGGTCCATGAAGGCTTCGATGTCGCGGTGCCAGATGTCCAGGTACACCGCCACCGCGCCCTTGCGCTGGCCAAGCTGGTCGACCGAAACTGCGGTGTTGTTGAGCTGCTTGATCCACGGCACCACGCCGCCGGAGGAATTGGGCACGCCCCGTATCGGCGCGCCGCTGCTGCGCACATAGCCCAGATAGGCACCCACGCCGCCGCCGTGCTTGGACACGCGGGCGATGTCGGTATTGGAGTCATAGATGCCCTGCAGGCTGTCGTCCACCGTGTCGATGAAGCAGCTGGACAGTTGCCCCCCGACCTTGCCGGCGTTGGCCAGGGTCGGCGTGGCCACCGTCATGTACAGGTTGGACAGCGCCCAGTACGCCTCGCCGACCAGCTGCATGCGCCGCTCGCGCGGCTTTTCTTCCTGCATGAGGTACAGCGCGATGGTCAGCCAACGCTCCTGCGGCAGCTCATAGACCTCGCGGCTGCGGTCGCTGGCCAGATAGCGCGTGGCCAGCAGGTACAGGCCGTTGTAGGCGAACAGGCGGTCGCGTTCCGGGTCGATCATACCGCCGGCCTGCTGCAGTTCTTCCTTCGAGTAGCAGCGCAGGATGTCGTTGCTGTAGATGCCGCGGTCAGCCAGGCTTTCCTGCAGGCCCACGTAGGAGCCGTACTTCAGGCCGACATCGTAGAAGCGGTTGCGGCTGGCACGCTTGTACAGGCGGCGCAGGTAGATGCGCGCGGCAAACTGCTCCCACTCCGGCGCGACCAGGTCCACGCGCGATTCGGCCTCGCGGATCAGCAGATCGACAAGGTCATCGGCGCTGATGCTGGGCTTGCGCTCGACCATTGCCTGCACCACGCGGCGGTAGTCGCTCACATCCAGCTGCGGGAACTCGGCGTGCACCGCATCGATGCTGCGCTGCAGGCGCTCGGCGTCGAATGGCAGGCGGCGGTTGCCGGCCTCCTTGGTGATCCAGGTCGGCACGCGCTCGCCACCGGCGCGCAAGGCGTCGCCAGCGCCGGCCAGATCGGCCACGCGGAAGGTACTGTCGGTCATGGTGGTGAAGCTCCAGGCTCGCACGCGCGTTGGCGGTCGATGCCATGGCGGCCCTGCACGCGATACCGGCGCACGGGGCGGTCGGGGTGGGATGCCAAAGCGCGGGAACACCAGATCGTCGGCAACAGCCTGCGCCTGCGGCCGGTATCCGGGCCGTGGGGGCGATCTGGGTCCGCACGATGGCGGCCGCGTCGACACGGCAAGCCTTCAGGGGCGGGCCGCGGGACGTTTGCTGCGTGTCCGGCGGCGGCGGCTGACCGGGAGTGACGACCACAACATAGTGGGGATAATCGGAACCGTCAACACAAGATGCGGCAATCACGACATGCCGCGACGATCAGTCGCAGGATGCCGTGTTGCACCTGCGGCGCCTTGTCGACAGCGCCTGCGTCCCCAGTTCGGTACAACATCAACTTTCCGCGGAACACCGCCCATGCGCGCTGCCCAGTACCCTTCCTTCGGCAACCCGGCCGACGTCCTCGCCATTGCCGATGCCACCCTCCCCGAGCCCGGCCCCGGCGAGGTGCGCATCCGCACCGTGCTGGCCTCGATCCACAATCACGACCTGCTGACCGTGCGCGGCCTCTACGGCTACAAGCCGACACTGCCGGCGATCGGTGGCAGTGAAGCATTGGGCGTGGTCGATGCACTCGGCGAAGGGGTCGACGGCCTGCAGATCGGCCAGCGGGTGGCCGCCGCCTCGGTGCATGGCACCTGGGCCGAAGCGTTCATTGCACCGGCACGCATGGTGATTCCGATGCCCGAGGCGATCCCCGACGAAATGGCCGCGCAGCTGATCGCCATGCCGCTGAGCGCGCTGATGCTGCTGGAATTCCTGCACGTCGAAGCAGGCCAGTGGATCGTGCAGAACACCGCCAACGGCGCGGTGGGCAAGTCGCTGGCGATGCTGGCGCGGGCGCGTGGCGTGCATGTGGCCAACCTGGTGCGCAATGCCGATGCGGTCGCGCAGTTGCAGGCGCTGGGCATCGATCATGTGTTCGACACCTCGGTTGAGGGTTGGAAGGATCGCGTGCGTGAAGCGACTGGCGAAGCACAGGCCGCGGCCGCGGTGGATTCCATCGGCGGCGACGCCAGCGGTGACCTGGTCGACCTGCTCGGCCACCACGGCACCCTGGTGTCGTTCGGGGTGATGAGCGGCGAGCCGATGCGCATTCCCGCCGGTGGCCTGATCTACAAGGAGGCCACGGTGAAGGGCTTCTGGGGCAGCAAAGTCAGCCAGGCGATGGCGGTGGAGGACAAGCGCCGGCTGGTCGGCGAGCTGCTGAAGCGTGCGGCCAGCGGCGAACTGACCCTGCCGGTGGAGAAGATCTTCGCACTGGACGACATCGCCCAGGCGGCAAAGGCGGGCGCCGGTTCTGGCCGCAATGGCAAGGTGCTGCTGCGGCCTTGAGGGTAGGACAACCGGGGTCAGATCCCTTTCCGCTGGAAAGGGACCTGACCCCCGGGAGGAGTGCGGACCAACGGTCCGCACCCATCGAGTCGGTTCGTTAAGAACCTGTGATGTATAACTGAATGCGCTTTCGTCATTGGAAGGCGTACTTGCCTGCATGCGGTACTGACGGCTCCTCCCCCGTTCGGCGTTGTCGCTTCCATGTACCGCACCACCCTGAACCTGCTTGCCGGCGCGATCGCGCTGGGCCTCACCGCCGGCGCTGCCGGCGCCGCTGAAACCGCCGATGCCGGCAAGGACAGCACCACCCTGGGCACCGTGCTGGTGACCGGCTCCAACATCAAGCGCAGCGACACCGCCGGGCCGAACCCGGTGCAGATCGTCAGCCGCGAACAGATCGAGCAGACCGGTCGCTCCACCCTCACCGACGTGCTGCGCAACCTGTCGGCCAATGCCGGCAACAGTTTCGACGAGCAGTACACCGGCAGCTTCGCCGCCGGTTCTGCATCGATCGGCCTGCGCGGCCTGTCTCCGAAGAACACGCTGGTGCTGGTCAACGGCTACCGCGTCTCCAACTTCGGTTTCGCGCTCAACACCCAGGACACCTTCGTCGACCTCAACGCGCTGCCGATCAGCGCAGTGGAACGCATCGAAGTGCTGAAGGATGGCGCCTCGGCGGTGTACGGTTCCGATGCCATCGCCGGCGTCATCAACATCATCCTGCGAAAGAACTTCCAGGGCGTGGAAGTCGGCGGCGGCTTCGGTACCGCCACCCAGGGCGGCCTGAACGAGCGCAAGGCCAACCTGCTGGCTGGCTTCGGTGACCTCGAACAGCAGGGCTGGAACGTGCTGTTCGGGCTGGACCTGCTCAAGCGTGATCGCCTCGACGCCGACCAGCGTGCCTACACCCGCAGCGGCGATTTCCGCGACAAGCCCGGCGGCCGCCTGGCCGGTTGGTCCACCGCCGGTGGCAACTGGCTGTCCAACCCACGCGCGCCGCAGCCGTTCGCCAACTGCCCCGACGGCAGCCAGCTGCGCCCGTACAGCGACTTCGGCAGCACCCTGCCCGGCCAGGCCTGCGCCTTCAACGCGCAGCCGTTCAAGACCCTGCAGCCCGGCGCCGAGCGCCTGCAGGCGTCGTTGAGCGCGACCTACCGCTTCAACGACAGCGTCGAAGCCTTCGCCGATGTGCTGTACAGCCACAACAAGGCCGACCAGATCTTCAGCGCGCCGCTCACCGTGGGCCCTGGCCTGCGTGCCTACAACCCGGCCACCGGCACGCTTATCGACGTGCCGGCGGTGCTGCCGGTCGGCCACCCGAACAACCCGGGCAGCACGCCGCTGCCGTTCGAGTACACGTTCTTCGACCTCGGCCCGCGCCTGAAGGACAACACCCAGGTGTTCTACCGCGCCTTGGCCGGCGTGCGTGGCAGCGGCGAGCGCTGGGACTGGGAAGTGGCGGCGCTGACCTCGCAGAGCGCGCAGCGCGAGTACGTCGACAATTTCGTCAACCGCTACGCGTTCGAACAGATCCTGCGCGATGGCAGTTACAACTTCCTCAACCCGTCCGCCACGCCGGGCGCGCTGGATGCACTGCGCCTGCAGACCAAGCGGCCAGGCTGGTACAAGCTGCACGCGTTGAACGTCAAGGCCTCGACCTCGCTGTGGGACCTCCCGGCCGGTGCGGTCGGCTTCGCCTGGGGTGCCGAGTTCCGCAAGGAGTCACTGGATGCGCGCACCAGCGCACAGGTGCTGTCGGGCACCGAACTGCGTCCGGCCATCAACGTGGTCAACGGCGAGCGTCAGGTCAGCGCCGCCTACGCCGAATTGAGCGTGCCGCTGCACCGCACGCTTGAGCTGCAGGTGGCTGGTCGCGGCGACCACTACGATGATTTCGGCAAGGCGTTCTCGCCGAAGCTGGCGCTGCGCTGGCAGCCGTTGGACAGCCTGCTGCTGCGCGGTTCGTTCTCGCGCGGCTTCCGCGCCCCCTCGCTGCCGGAAATCGCGCCGGGCCAGACCGTCAGCTACGGCTCGGTGATCGATCCGCTGGATCCGCTGCAGCCCGGTGGCAGCCGTGGCGTGACCAACATCCGCACCGGCAACCCGGACCTGAAGGCCGAACGCTCGCGCAACTTCAACGTGGGCGCGGTGTGGTCGCCGGATGGCGATACCAGCATCGGCCTGGACTGGTACCGCATCGAGCAGGACAACCTGGTCAAGCCGGACAGCGCGCAGTTCATCGTCGACAACCCGACGCTGTTCCCCGGCCGTGTACAGCGTGATGCGCAGGGGCGCATCCAGTTCATCACCAACCAGTACGCCAACCAGGGCGAACTGACCACCTCCGGGCTGGACCTGGATGCCAACCACACCTTCCGCACCGAGGGCTGGGGCAACTTCACCGTGGCCGGCAGCTGGACCCACCTGCTCAGCTTCAAGCAGCCGCTGGTGGCCGGCCAGGCACCGTATGACGGCGCCGGCAACAACCGCCACGGCGCACTGCCGCGCACCCGCGGCACCACCTCGCTGAACTGGGCGGTGGGCGACTGGAGCAGCACGCTGAGCCTGCAGTACGTGAGCGGCTATGACCAGCGTGTGGCGACGGCGACCAGCAACCCGGGCCTGCGCGACCGCATCAAGCCGTATCACCAGCTGGACCTGTACGTGGCCTACGAAGGTATTCCCAACACCACGCTGTCGCTGTCGGTGCTGAACCTGACCGACAAGGATCCGCCGTTCGACCCGGCCGGTGGCTCCAACGGCTTCGACATCAGCCAGTACAACCTGCGCGGGCAGTTCGTCTCGCTGGGGGCGCGCTACCGGTTCTGATGGGCCAACGGGGCGGCGGTGATGGGCCGCCCCGTTCGCGTTGCCGGCCAGCGGCCGGCACTACCATCGAATCCACCGACCGCCGGGGGAATGCCCGGCGGTCGTGTATTACCGGCTCAGGTGCAGGAACTGCAGGTGCCGTTCGTACTGGCTGATGATGTCGTTGATGATCTGCTTGCGGCTGTAGCCGACCAGGTCGTAGTCCTGGCTGCCTTCGAACAGATGCACTTCCGCGCGGTAGTAGCGCTGGTTGCGCAGCTGCTGCGCGGCGAACGACGGGGTCAGGTAGCCACTCAGGATCACCCGGTACAGGAAATCCTGCTGCTCGCCATGGTTCACTGTCAGCTCCATGTCGCCGGCCTCGAAGCGCGTGGCGACGTCCCAGCCCTGCCCGCGCAGCTGTTCGGCCACCGCTTCCATCGCCGGCTTCACCGTGTCATCCATGAAGCGGTAGACCTGGTCGCGCACCGGGAAGTGCATGGCCTGGCTCAGGCGCTGGCGCCAGCCCTGATGGTGGCGATCGTCACCGATCAGCGGCGAGGGCCGGTACTGCAGCGCGCGCTTGCGGTGCGATTCGTCACTGAAGGCGCGGGTCAGGCCCCACATCATCAGCAGCAGCACCGCCGAGAACGGCAGCGAGGCCAATACCACCGCCGATTTCAGTGCATCGATGCTGCCGGCCAGCAGCAGCCCGGCGGTCAGCACCGCGATCACCGTGCCCCAGAACACGCGCAGCCAGCGCGGACCATCATCCTCCGGCGCGCCGCCGTGCGAGGACAGCGTGGACAACACCACCGCCCCCGAATCAGCCGACGTCACGAAGAAGATGAAGCTGACCAGCACGGTCACCGCGATCACCGTGCGGCTCCACGGGTAGCCATCCAGCAGTGCATACAGCACGGTCGGTGGGTCATCCACCGCCAGCTGCGCCAGCTGCTGCTGGCCGTGGTGCAGCACCTGGTCCAGCGCGCTGTTGCCGAAGATCGACAGCCAGGCCAGGGTGAAGCCCAGCGGGATCAGCAGCACGCCGAACACGAATTCGCGGATGGTGCGGCCACGCGAGATGCGCGCGATGAACAGGCCGACGAACGGCGCCCAGCCGATCCACCAGGCCCAGTAGAACACCGTCCAACCGCCCAGCCATTCCGGCCGGCCGCCATAGGCGTACACATCGAAACTCTTGCCGACCACGCTGCCCAGGTAGTCGCCCAGGTTCTGCATCAGCGTACTCAGCAGGTACTGGGTGGGGCCGGCGCACAGCATGAACAGCACCAGCGCGATCGCCAGCAGCATGTTGATGTTGGCCATCCAGCGCACGCCCTTCTCCACGCCTGAAACCGCGACGGCCACCGCCGCGCCCATCATGCTGACCACCAGGATGATCTGCACCAGGTTGGAGTGCGGGATGTTGAACAGGTGCGACAGGCCCGCGTTGAGGTGCAGCACGCCGAAGCCCATGTCGGCGCCGATGCCGAATACGGTGGCGACAATGCCCAGCGCGTCCACGGTGTAGCCGATCGGCCCGTTGATGCGCTTGCCGATCAGCGGATACAGCGCCGAGCGCAGCGCCAGCGGCAGGTTGTGGCGATAGGCGAAGTAGGCCATCGCCATCGCTGCGAGTGCGAACACGCCCCAGCCATGCAGGCCCCAGTGCAGGAAGAGCAGCTGCATGGCCTGGCGCGCGCCGGCCTCGCCCGCCGCCGGTTCGCCCTGCGGCGGCTGCAGGTAGTGGGTCAGCGGTTCGGAGACGCAGAAGAAGAACAGGGTGATGCTGATGCCGGCGGCGAACAGCATGCCGGCCCAGGAAAGATAACTGAACTCCGGCTCATCATGGTCGGCGCCGAGCTTGATGCCACCATACTTGGACAGCGCCACACCGACCACGAACACCAAGTACAGGGTCATCGCCAGCAGGTAGTACCAGCCGACATTGAGTGCGGCCCAGTCCTGCGCCTTGACCAGCAGGCGGCCCGCACCGAGCGGAAACAGGCTGACGAACAGCGCGAACGCCACGACAACGATCGCCGCGAAGGCGAACACAGGCCGAAGGGTGCGCACCGGGGATTGTTGCGGCTCCAGTACATCCATGGGGCGGCGTTCTCCGGTAGATCAAAGGGTTAGCCGACCGATTCTGGCTGAACCGCAGTGGACAGAGCATGAAGTTGCGGCCTGTGGTCACAGGCCCGGCCCACCATTCCGTGTTATCACGCGCGCGCCGGAGCGCAACCTTGCCCGCGCGGGCCGCGCCGCGGCCACGCGCGTCCTGTCCGATCACGACATTACATGCACCGCACACAGCTTGTTGCCATCCGGGTCACGCAGATAGGCCAGAAACACCTGCCGACCGGACATGTTGCGGACGCCGGGCGGATCTTCGATTGCGGTGCCACCGTGAGCCACGCCAGCTTCCTGCCAGGCACGCACGGCCTCTGCACTGCCCAGACTGAAACCGATGGTGCCGCCGTTGGCATGGCACGCTGGCTGCCCATCGATCGGCGCGGTCACGCCGAACATCCGCCCATCCTTGAAGTACAGCAGCCGACCCTTTTCGTCGAACACACCCGGACGTGCCCCCATCGCGGCGAACAGGGCATCGTAGAAGCGATGCGCGACGTCCATGTCGTTCGTTCCAACGGTGATGTGGCTGAACATGCGGGCACTCCTTGTGGAAAGCCGCAGTGTCGGCGAGCGCGGGCGACTTCGCAAATCGCCCGCACCGGTGCCGCCACGCCCGCGAAAAGACCCGTTGCTACTTGGCGGTGCTGAGCAGCAGCACCGCCGCAGTGACCAGACCGATGCCGATCCAACCGATCGGACGCAGGCGGTTGCCGAACAACAGGCGTCCGCAGGTGGCGGTTCCGATCACGCCGATCGCACCCCACATCGCATAGGCGGTGGCCAGGTCCATGTAACGCACCGCCTGGCCCAGCAGGGCGAAGGCGATCCAGACCATGACGATCGCAGCGACACCCCAGCGCCAGCGGCGGAAGCCTTCCGACTTGGCCACCATCATGTTCGCGGCGACATCGATCAGCGCCGAACAGATCACGAAAAACAGAGCCAGGGTATTCATCAGTGTGCCTCCCCGAGGGTGACGCAGACGATGCCCACCACCGCCAGCACCAGGCCGGCCAGCTGCTGCAGCGACAGGCTCTCGCCGAACACGGTGAGGCCGACCACGGTCAGCAGGGTCAGGCCCAGGCCTTCCCACACCGCGTAGGCCACGCCCACCGCGATGCGACGCACCGACTGCGCCAGGAAGAAGTAGGACAGTGCCAGCGCACCGGCCATGATCAGATAACCGGTCCAGCCGCCATCGCGGGCGGCGTGGGCCATGAACGAGGTGCCGACCACTTCGGCGACGATCGCCACGGTCAGGCAGGCCCAGGCGACCAGCGCGCCACGGGCGGGAACAGTACGGGACATGTGAAACTCCTTGCAGGACGGGGACCGCGCCGCCTCATCAATGGATCCACGCCGCGCGTGGAGGGTCCGGAACGCCCCTCGCAGACAGGGGCGACGGTGGTTAGTATCATCGCCTTTTACGGTGGTATCAAAATGGATTCCATCGACAGGAGCGATGGATCAATGCCCTATTCCCCTGAATCCCTACAGGCCTTCGTGGAAGCCGCCGCGCTGGGCTCGTTCTCGGCCGCGGCACGGCGGCTGGGCAAGACCCAGTCGACGGTCAGCACCGCCATTGCCCACCTGGAAGCCGACCTCGGCGTGAGCCTGTTCGACCGCAGCGGGCGCTACCCGCGGCTGACCGAGGCCGGGCGCCAGGTGCTGGGCCACGCACAGGAGATCCTGGCCGCCGATGCGCGCCTGCAGCAGTTGAGCGTGCGCCTGTCCGCGCCGGTCGAGCCGCGCCTGACCGTGGTGTTTTCCGATGTCTACCAGCTGGATCCCGAGCAGCGGATCCTGCAGCGCTTCGCCGAAGCGTTCCCGGAGATCGAGCTGGAGTGGCTGGATGCCGAAGGCGAGGACGTGCTGGAACGGGTGAGCAGCGGCCGCGCCGCGCTGGGCCTGCTGCCCAGGCAGGAGCGCTATCCCGATGGGCTGGTGGCGCGGCCGCTGGCGCACCACAGCGAACTGTCGGTGTACGTGGCGCGCGGACACCCGCTGGCCAGCGCCGGGCGTCGCGCCGCCGCACAACTGGCACGGCATCGGCAGGTGCGCCTGAGCGCGGAAGTCGATCAGACCCGCTTGGTCACCGGCCTCGCGTGGACCGCCACCGATTACCTGATGGTGATGGAGATGGCCGAGGACGGCATCGGCTGGGCCGAACTGCCGCGGGCGCTGGTGCAGCGCTATGACCGTGGGCGGCTGGTGGAACTGGTGCTGCCCGGCTGGCCGCGGCGCATCCACAGCGACCTGCTGTGGCGCCGCGACACGCCGCCAGGCCCAGCCGCACTGTGGTGGGCCGACGCGTTGGGGTGAAAAAGGGGACGGAGGGGATTAAGTCGTTTGTGCCCCGGCGGTACTGGGGCACAAACGACTTAATCCCCTCCGTCCCCTTTTTATCTGTCAGCGATGGGCGAGCGCGTAATCCAGCGCCGCGCACACCGCTGCCACCTGTGCGTCGTTGCACTGCTGCGGGGTGGCCCGCGGGCTGTCCGGGTAGACCTCGGTGGTGGTGGTGTACTTCGCGCCGGTAATGCCGGCGCACAGGCCCAGCTTCACCAGCGGATACTCGATCACGCCGTGGGCGATCACCGGCGAACCGATGATCTCGCCTTTGTCGTCGGCGGGGGCGATATGGGTGACCTTCTCCACCGCGGCGATCACCGCCTGCTGGAAGGCCGGCTGCGGGGCCTCGCTGTCATCCACCAGGTAGAAGCCATCCGGAATCAGGCCCGGCTCGAACGGCTTGCCGTCACGCGCGGCCAGCGCCGGGCGGAACTCGCTTTCATCACTGTCGGTGGTCTCGTGCAGGTCGATGTGCAGCACGAACTGGCCCTTGATCGGTGCAACCAGCTCGATCAGCGCGGTCGACTCGCGGGCCGGGCCATCGGCGCGGAAGTTGCGGTTCGGGTCGATCGCATCGAAGTTCCAGCGGTTGATGCGCTCGAAGCCCCACGGATTCACGCACGGCGCCACCAGCAGGTTGGCCTTGCCGGCATAGTCGGCGGCGTGCTTTTCGAGGAACTCCAGCGCGCCCATCACGCCACTGGTCTCATAGCCGTGCACGCCACCGGTAACCAGCGCGGCGGGCAGCGCCGGGTTCCAGTCGCGGCTGCGCAGGGCGAACAACGTATAGGTCTCGCCAGCGTAGTCGAGCTGGCCATAGGCCACCTTGTCGAAACACGAGGCCAGCGCCTCGATGCGCGGCAGCACCTCCTGGTCATAGCGACGCAGGCGCTGCTGGCGACCACGCCACAGCTCCCGTTCCGCCGCTCCCCACGGTTGGCCAGGAGTTCCGACGGGGTAGAAGGCGGCTTGGGACATGGCGGATCTCGGCGAGTCAGGAAGCAATCGCCCACTCTACCACCGGGGCATCGGTATGAACCGGAGGCGCATTCCAATAGCGAATGGAATCAGCAATAATTCTCATTTACGACCTTCCACAACCCGCATCGATGCCCATCCACGCCCTGCAACCGGCCCGCCTGCCCCTGGCTGCCGCCCTCGCCCTGTGCCTGCTCCCGGCCACCCGTGCCTTCGCCCAGGACGGCGCCACAACGCTGGACAGCATCCAGGTGTCCGGCAGCTGGCTGGGCACCGGCCTGCATGACAGCGTCAAGAGCTTCGCCGGCGCGCGCACGGTGGTCGACCGCCAGCGCATCGAGGCCAGCGGCGCGGCCAGCATCGGCGATGCCATGCGCCGCATCCCCGGCGTGCAGGTCACCGACAACTCCGGCACGGCCGGCAGCTCGGTCTCGCTGAACATCGGCGTGCGCGGCCTGACCGGACGCTACTCGCCGCGCTCGACCGTATTGCTGGACGGCGTACCGCTGGCGGTGGCGCCGTATGGCCAGCCGCAGCTGTCGTTCGCGCCGACCAGCCTGTCCAACATCGAATCGATCGACGTGGTGCGCGGCGGCGGCGCGGTGCGCTACGGCCCGCAGAACGTGGGCGGCATCATCAACTTCAGCACCCGCGCCATCCCCACCGAGGCAGGCCTGCACGGCGAAGCGGGCGTGCGCTACACCGCCTACGACCATGGCGGCGGTGACAGCACCCAGTACAACGCCTTCCTCGGCGGTACCGGCGACAACGGCCTGGGCGCGGCCCTGCTGTACTCCGGCCAGGACGGGCGTGGCTGGCGCCAGGGCAGCGATGACCGCTTCAACGACCTGGCGCTGAAGTTCGCCTATGCCATCGACGCGCAGCAGGAACTGCGTGCCAAGCTGTCGTACTACGATGTGCGCTCGCTGACCCCGGGCGGCCTGACCCGCGCGCAATACGAGGCCGACCCGTTCCAGAACACCCGCTCCACCGATTTCTGGAAGGGCCACCGCACCGGCATCGACCTGGGCTACACCAACACGCTGTCGGCCAACAGCGAATTCGAGGTGCTGGCCTATTACAACGAAAGCAGCCGCGCCAGCTCGCTGATCAACGCGGCCAATACCCAGTTGACCGTGCAGCCGCGCGATTACCGCGTGCTTGGCATCGAGCCGCGCTATACCCAGCGCCTGCATTGGGGCAGCACGGTGCACGACATCACCGCCGGCTACCGCTTCCTGCGCGAACGGGGCAACGACCGCAGCTACACCGTCAGCCGCCGCACCGGCGTGGCCAGTGCCACCACCCGTTTCGACAACGCGACCGATGCCCATGCGTTCTACATCGACGACCGCATCGCGATCGGCCAGTGGCGGATCACCCCGGGCGTGCGCATGGAATGGATCGACATGGACCGCCGCCAGGCCGGTGGCACGGCGACCTTCAGCAGCCGCAACGACAAGGCCCTGCCCTCGCTCAACATCGCCTACCTGCTGACGCCGCGGCTGACTGTGTTCGGCAACTACACCACCTCGTTCGGGCCGGTGCAGAACATCCAGCTCAATTCCCAGACCGCCAGCAATCCGCTCAAACCGGAAGTGGCAAAGACCGCCGAACTGGGCGCGCGCTGGCAGGACGGCGCACTGCGCGCGGAAGTGACCGTGTTCAAGATGCGCTTCGACAACCAGATCCTGCAGGTGCCGGGGATCACCCCACCGACCTTCCAGAACATCGGCGCCACCGACCACAAGGGCGTGGAGAGCGCGCTGGAGTACCACTTCGCCGAGGACAGTGCGCTGGCCGGGCTGGAGCTGTACGCCAACTACACCTGGACCCAGGCGATCCAGCAGTCCGGTGACAACCGCGGCCTGGACGTGCCCTTCTACTCGCGCGACACCGACAGCGTCGGCGCCCGCTACGCACTGGCCGGCTGGACCTTCAATGTCTCCAGCACCCATCAGAGCGGCCAGTTCTCCGATGCCGCCAACACCTGGGAAGAAACCGCTGACGCGCGCGTGGGCCGCGTGCCGGGCGTGCGCCTGTGGAACGCGCAGGTGGCCTGGCAGGTGCCGGGGCTGGACGACAGCGAGATCGCGCTGGGCGTGAACAACCTGACCGACAAGCGCTGGTACACCCGCAACGTCGATGGCAACGCCGGCCGCATGGTGGCTGCGCCACGCACCTTCTACGTGCAGGGCCGCTACCGCTTCTGACGCGGTAACCGCCCGATGCAGTGACGGCGGCGACCACGGTGGCGGCGTATCATGCCGCCACCATGTCACTGCCTGTTTCGCCATCGCGCCTGCATCTGGCCTTCCAGGGCCTGCGCCTGCGCCTGCGCGGCAGCGACCTGTGGTTCATCGCGCTTGCCCTGCTGGTCGGCCTGATCGCCGGCTACCTGACCCTGCTGCAGTCCGGCATCGCACGCTGGCTGCAGGGCACCCTGTACGGGCTCGACGACGGCATGCGCCTGAGCTCCCTGCCCGCGCTGACCTGGACCGCACTGCTGGTGCTGCCGCTGGGTGGCCTGCTGGTCGGCCTGGTCAGCCTGGCCGCGACCCGGCTCAAGCGGCCCCTGCTCGATGCGGTCGAAGCCAATGCCCTGCATGGCGGGCGCATGTCGATGCGCGACAACCTCATCGTGCTGACCCAGACCCTGCTGTCCAATGGCTGCGGCGCCTCGGTCGGGCTGGAGGCTTCGTATACGCAGATGGGAGCGGGCAGCGGCTCGCAGCTGGGCAGGGTGATGCGCCTGCGCCGCAACGACGTGCGCATCCTGGTCGGCGCCGGTGCCGCCGGTGCCATCGCGGCCGCCTTCGGGGCGCCACTGGCCGGCGCGTTCTACGCCTTCGAGATCGTCATCGGCGCCTACACCCCGGCCGCACTGGCGCCGGTGGCGGTGGCCGCGCTGGCAGGTGCATTCGTGGCCGACCAGGCCGGCATCGAGCCCTACCTGCTGCCGGCTGCCTCGACGATTGATGTCCGCGCCGCCGACTACGCCATTTACGGCCTGCTTGGCTGCTGCTGCGCGATGGTCGGCATCGCGGTGATGCGGCTGATCGCCTCGATCGAAGGCACGGTCAAGCGCAGCCCGCTGCCTGCCTGGGGTCGGCCGGTGGTGGGCGGCCTGCTGCTGATTCCGCTGGCCCTGGCCAGCCCGCAGGTGCTGTCGTCCGGCCATGGCGCGCTGCACCTGGACCTGACCACGCACCTGCCGCTGATCTGGATCGGCGGCCTGCTGACCCTGAAGTGCCTGGCCTCGGGCATCTCGCTCGGGTTTGGTTTCCGCGGCGGCCTGTTCTTCGCCTCGTTGTTCATGGGCACCCTGGTCGGCGCCCTGTTCGCCGGCCTGCTGGCGATGGCCACTGGTGTGCCGGTGATCGATGCCACGTCCGCCGCGCTGGCTGGCATGGCAGCGTTGGCCGCCGCCGTGGTCGGCGCACCGATGACCATGGCCATGCTGGTGCTGGAAGGCACCCACGACTTCCTGCTGACCAGCGTGGTGATGAGTGCGGTGCTGGTCTCCAGCACGCTGGTACGGCAGTGGTTCGGTTATTCGTTCTCGACCTGGCGCATGCACCTGCGCGGCGAGACCATCAAGAGCGCACGCGACGTGGGCTGGGTGCAGAACCTCAACGCCGGCCGGCTGATGCGCAAGGGCGTGGCTACCGCGCCGGCCGATCTCGATGCCGCCACGTTCCGCCAGCGCTTCCCGCTGGGTTCGGGCAGCCGGGTGATCCTGATCGACAGCGAAGGCCATTACGCAGGCATCGTGCAGATTCCGCGCGTCTACGGCGACGGCGTGAAGCCGGAGACCATGATCGGCGAGCTGGCCGAGAACCGGGACGTGTCACTGTCACCGGCCGCGGACGTGGTCAGCGTGATGCAGCGCTTCGACCAGACCCAGGCCGATGAACTGGCCGTGGTCGCCGCCGACGGCCAGGTCCTGGGCGTGGTCTCTGAAGCCTTCGTCCGCAAGCGCTACGCCGAGGAACTGGACAAGCGCCAGCGCGAACTGATGGGCGAGCGCGTCGACGACACCGACTGACCCCGCAAAAAGGGGACGGAGGGGATTAAGTCGTTTCTGACACTTTCGAAATCCGCGCATGGCGTGGATCTACTGTCACCTCGACCGGGTAGACTCCGGCCATGCGCTTCATTGAGACCTTCCAGGCCGGCCCCTTCGCCGACACCGTGGTCAGCCTGCTGGCCGCCTTCGTGCTGGGCACGCTGATCGGCGCCGAGCGCCAGTACCGGCAACGCACCGCCGGCCTGCGCACCAACGTGCTGGTGGCAGTGGGCGCCGCCGCCTTCGTCGACCTGGGCATGCGCATCGCCGGCAGCGCCGAGGCGGTACGGGTGATTTCCTACGTGGTCTCCGGTGTAGGCTTCCTCGGCGCCGGCGTGATCATGAAGGAAGGCATGAACGTGCGCGGCCTGAACACCGCCGCCACCCTGTGGTGCTCGGCGGCGGTCGGCAGCTGCACCGGCGCGGACATGCTGGCCGAGGGCGTGCTGCTGACCGTGCTGATCATCGCCGGCAACACCCTGCTGCGGCCGCTGGTGAATGCGATCAACCGCATCCCGATCAACGAGACGGCGACCGAAGCCACCTACGAAGTGCGCCTGAGCGTGGATGCCGAAGCCGTACCGCGGGTGCGCGAGCGACTGGTCGATGCGCTGGAGGCCGCGCAGTATCCGGTGGGCGATGTGCAGGTGGTCGAACATGCCGACGCGCCTACCGACGTGATCGCGGTGCTGGTCAGTACCGCGGTCAGTGCCGACGAGCTGGATCTGGTGCTGGCACGGATGGAGCACGTGCCGGGGGTGCTGCATGCCACGTGGGAAGTCAGCACCCGCGATTGATTCATCCACGCAGGGCGTGGATCTGCCGAGGTCGTGCTGCAGTGGATTCACGCCATGCGTGGATACGCTTCTCTCACCCACCCGCCATGCGCTGCTGTGCCCGCAGCAGCTTCCGGAACGATCCGCACTTCCGGGCATCCTCTGCCTGCGGGCAGGCCGCCGCACGTTGCAGGTGCCGGCGTACCCGTTGCAGCTGGATGATCTGCCGCTGCAGCACATCAGCCTGCGCCAGCAGGGCCTCACGATCCAGCGTAAGGCATCCGCGCTGCGGCGGCAGGGATGCGCCGATCTGCTGCAGCGACAGCCCGGCCGCCTGGCCCAGGCCGATCAGTGCCAGCCGCTCCAGCACCTGCTCGTCGTACTGCCGGCGCAGGCCGCGACGGCCCAGTGCCTGCAGCAGCCCAAGCTGTTCGTAGTAACGCAGGGTCGAGGCCGGCACGCCACTGCGCTTGACCACTTCGCCGATATCCAGTTCACGCACGGGCTTGACCTCAAGTGACCTTCAAGCGCCAACCTATGGGCGACTTCCCTGCAAGGCAAGACCATGACCCGTACACCCCTCGTTGATCAGAGCGCCCTGTGGAACGGTCCTGGCGGCCAGGTCTGGGTTGCGCAGCAGGCCATTCTCGATGGCCTGTTCCAGCCCATGGCCGACCTGCTGGTGGCCGAACTTCCGGAGACCGTCACGCAACTGCTGGATGTAGGCTGCGGTACCGGTGCCAGCCTGCTGGCATCAGCCGCCGCACGCCCGGCGACACACAGCACCGGCCTGGACATCTCCGCGCCGATGCTGGCGCTGGCCCGCCAGCGCGCCGAGGCTGCGGGACTGGACGCGGACTTCATCGTGGCAGACGCGCAGCGCCATCCTCTGCCGTCCGCGCACTTCGACTGGATCCAGTCGCGGCTGGGCGTGATGTTCTTCGAGGACAGCCAGGCCGCGTTCGCCAACCTGCATCGTGCCGCGACACCCGGCGCTGGGCTGCGCTTCATCGCCTGGCGCAGTGCCGACGAGAATCCATTCATGACCACGGCCGAGCGCGCCATCGGCGATGCACTGGATCTGCCGCCCCGGGTACCCGGCGCGCCGGGACAGTTCGCCTTCGCCGACGGCTGGCAGGTACAGCGGCTTGTGCAGGCCGCCGGTTGGAAGGATGTGGAGGTGGTTGCGGTAGACCTGTCCTGCTCGATCGCCCGCGAAGACCTGCCCACCTATGTCGGCCAGCTGGGCCCGTTGGGGCTGGCCCTGCGCTCAATGCCGGAAGCCCGTGCCGCCGTGCTTCGCCACCAGGCGCTGGCTGCATTCGCGCCGTTCATCGAAGGCGACCGCGTACGCGTGGATGCCGCCTGCTGGCTGGTCCGCGCCCGCGCGTAGGAAAAGGGGACGGAGGGGATTAAGTCGTTCTTGCCCCGCGTGTGCAGGAAACGACTTAATCCCCTCCGTCCCCTTTTTCTTTACAGCGCCTCGCCGGCGTCGGCCAGGCGCGATTCGATCAAGGCGTACCACTGCTGCAGCACGTCGATCAGCATGTCCAGCTCGGCGTCGGTGCGCTGTGCGCGGCCGCTGCGCAGGCAGGCCTGTGCTTCCTGCAGTTGGGCCAGGAACCCTGCCACGGTATCGGCCTGCAGGATCAGGCCGGGCAGGCGCCGGCCCGGGATGCGCACCACGGCATGGTTGCCGAGCTGGCCGTACACGCTGAGCGTAGCTTCCGTCTTCATGGAGAGTGGCAGGAATTGGGCATTCATCGCGTGCACCGTTTGAAGACCTGAGCCGCAGGCAGGCGTGGACGACGGGGGAGACGTTGCCACGCCTGCCGGCGGTCAGGGGGGACTCGGGATGCCGGGGCACCGCCCCGGCGCAGGAGGGTCAACGTGGCTGTGCCATCCCGGCGATCTGCACGCGCCGGTTCGGCGCCAGGCAGGCAATCAGCTCGCGCCGGTTGCGCTGCCCGCACTGCACGATCGGCTCAGCCGCGCCGCGTCCTTCGGCGCTGATGCTGGCCGCAGGCACGCCGCCCTGCACCAGCGCGCTGCGCACGGCCTCGGCGCGGCGCTGCGACAGCGCCTGGTTGTAGCTGGCGCTGCCGATACGGTCGGTATAGCCGGTCACCCTGATCGACTGCACCTGTGCGGCTTCGCGTACCTGCGCCAGGATGCCCTGCACCGCCTGCTGCCCTTCCGCGCTCAGCACCGCGCTGTCGAAGCCGAACAACGCGTCGGCCGACAGCCGCAGCGGCTGTTCCGGCAGCGGTGCCGGTGCCGGTGCCGGCGGGACCGGTGGCCGCGGCGGCTCCAGCACGGCCGCGCACGATTCCGGCTTCCAGTAACCCGCCTGGGCGATGCCCTTGCTGTCAAAGCGGACCTGGAACTGGCAGGTGAAATACTCCGCACCTTGCGCGGTGCGGAAGTTGAACAGGTAGTTCCACTCGCGCACGCCCCACATGCCTTCATTGAAATGCGGCGTGCCCAGCAGCGTGTACAACTGCCGCTTGCTCATGCCCGGCGCGAAGCGGCGCAGGTCGGCGACGTCCGGATAGATGCCTTCCTTCAACGAGGCCCTGGAGGCCTCCGGGAACTGCACGGCGGTGGCTTCGACGGGACCGCCGGTGGCCGGCGCATGGCTGCGGCAGGCGGCCAGCAGGCCCATCCCCAGGATCAGGCCCAGCGTAGCGGCATGTTGGCCGGCGCGGGCGATGCGATGCTGTTTCATGTCATTCCCCCTGTAGACGTTTCCGCGATGCCGGGCCGCGGGTGCGGCCCGGCGGCGGGGATCACCACTGGATGCCGGCACCGACGGCCACGCCGGCCTCGCCACGGCTGTTGGTCGAACCGCTGAACTTGTAGATCCAGCGCCCGCCTTCGGAGACACCGGAGATGCCCAGCGCCACGCCCGATTCGCCGTTGTAGCTGCCAGCCGCGATCGAGGCCATGCTGCGGCCCGCCTCGCTGGGCTGCGGCAGCGCTGCGGTGGCCATCGCCGAGGCGATACCGGCCGAAGCACGGTTGTCGGTCTTGCGCAGGTCGCGCTCGAAGCCACCCATGCGCTCGTCGGTGTAGGCCTTGGACCAGTCAAGGGTCTGCGCCATGCCCGACTTCAGCTGATCCACGTTGACCGCGTCGGTACCGGCGGTGCCAGCGGCAACGTTGCGCACCGTGGTCGGGCCGCTGCTGGTGCTGCCCAGGGTGACGCTGTTGTAGTTGGTCGCACCGTTCACCGTGGTGTCGTAGCGGATGGTGCCCTGCTGCGACGCCTGCAGCTGGCGCACGTTGACCGCGTCGGTGGCCTGCGAGCCGTCGGCCACGTTGACCACCTGGCGTTCGGCGCCGCTGGCACCCACCGAGACCGTGTTGGCCCGGTTCGCCACCGAACCTGCACCCAATGCCACCGAGTTGTCGGCCTGCGCCTGTGAACCATTGCCGAGCGCGGTCGAGTTGGCACCGGCGGCAGTGGAGCCTGCACCACCGGCGGCGGAGTTGGCGCCGCTGGCGGACGGATCGGCCAGGTTGTTGGTGTTGTTGGCGCGGAAGCTGCCCGCCACGTTGGTGATGTTCTGGATCTTCTGGTCGGTGTACTTCTTCGACTCGTCGATGGCGTAATTCACGCCGTTCTTCAGCTGGCCGACATTGGTTGCGTCGTAGGTGTCCGAGCCGTCGGCAACGTGGGTGATCTTGCGCTCGCTGCCGCTGCTGCCGACCGAGACCTCACCGGCCGAGTTGCTGGCACCGGTCTGGCCGTAGGCGCCGGTATAGCCGCTCTGTGCGCCAACGCTGGCCACCGAACCGGCACCCAGCGCCACGCTGTTGCCGGCACTGCTGCTGGCACCGTTGCCGACCGCCACGCTGTTGGCACCGGCTGCACTGGCCTGCGGGCCGACCGCGACCGCTTCCGCACCGGCCGCGGTGGCTGCGGCCGCCGTCGAGTTCACCGCCAGGTAGGCACTGCCACCGCCACCGTTGGTGATGCGCTGGTTGAGGACCTTCAGCGAGCCATCGACGGCAGTGAAGGCGGCGGTGACGTTGTTGTAATCGCCGCTGGTGAAGGTGCCATCGGTGGCGATGCTGGAGATGCTGAACGTCGGCGCGGTCCACGCGTTGGTGGTGCCGTTGTAGGCAGTGGTGCCGCCGAAGTAGTTGGCGATGGTGCTGTGGGTGCTGAACAGCTGGTCGCCGGTGATGGCGTCGCTGCTGCCGGCCAGGATGCTGCCGGCGGCGACGTTGGTGATCTTCACCGCGCCGGTGCCGGTGCCCGTCAGCGTCACGCTGTTGAGCACGTTGCCACTGCCGTCGACATCGTACTTCACGGCCAGCTTGTCGATCTCGCCGGTCTGGTCGGCAACGTTGGCCAGCGAGTTGCTGACCGCATCAAAGGCGGTGCCGACGTCGTTGTAGCTGCCCTTGGTCACGGTGCCGTTGGCGGCGACGTTGTTGATCGAGTACGTCGGTGCGGTCAGCACGCCGCTGGCGCTGACCGCAGCACCACCGCCGAGGTGGGTGGCCACGGCCTGGTTGGCGGCGAATAGCTGGGCCCCGTTGATGGCCTCGCTGCTGGTGGCGCTGACCTGGCCCGGGCCGAGATTGCGCAGCGTGGTGGCGGTGCCGGCCTGGCCCAGCGTGGCGCTGGCATAGTTGACGCTGCCATCGGCGTTGAGGTCATAGCGCAGTGCCCCCTGCTCCGAGGCCTGCAGCTGTCCCACGTTGACCGCATCGGTGGCCGCGGTACCGGCCGCCACGTTGATGACCTGACGCTCTGCGCCAGCGGCACCGATGGAAACCGTGTTGGCACGATCGGCAAGGCTTCCCGCACCCACTGCGATGCTGTTGGCTGCCGTCGCCCGCGCATTGGTGCCGACCGCGATCGAATCGGCGCCGCTGGCCACGGCCTCGGTACCGGTCGAGTTCACCCGCAGGTACTTGGTACCGCCGTTGCGGATATCGGTGATCTGCGTGTTGAGGTTGACCAGCGAACCATCCACCGCCGCGAAGGCATCGGTGGCGTTGGTGTACAGGCCCTGGGCGATGGCGCCGGTGGTGGAGATCGTGCTGATCTCGAACAGCGGTGCGGTGAAGATGCCGCTGGCCGGGTCAAAGGCTGCACGACCACCGAAGAAGCTGGCGATCGCGCTGTTCGTGGCCGCCAGCTGGCCACCGTTGACAGCCTCGAGGCTGCCCGCGGTGACCGCACCGGCGGCGAGATTGCCGATGGTGGTGGTGCCGGTGCCTGCACCGAGGGTGACCCGTCGATAGTTCGGATTGCCGCCGGCGTCCAGATCGTAGGTCACCGCGGCATCGGCCACACCATTGATCAGGCTGATGGCCCCCTTCAACTGCGCTACGTTGACCGCGTCGGTGTTGCCGCTGCCCGCAGCCACGTTGGTGATCTGGCGCTCGCCCCCACCGGCGGTGCCCACCGATACTTCACCGGCCGAGACCTGCGGCGCCGTGAGGCCGTAGGCACTGTAGCTGGCCTGCGCGCCACGCAGTGCGGCCGAGCGGTAGCCCAGCGCGACCGAGTTGGCCTGGTTGGAGGTGGACTCGGCACCCAGCAGGGTCTGCCCGTTGGCGGTGCCGACGGCACTGTCGCCGACGATCACCGAATGGCCCATGCGCGCGGCATAGTCGGCCGTCGGCACGCCGGTCGGGTTGCTGGGATCGTTCACGCCATCACCGGGGAAGGCGACGTTGGCATCGACCTTCGGCAGCTCATGCCGTGCGTTGGCACCGATCACCACTTCCTTGGAGCCGTTGGCGAAGGCGCCGTCACCCATCAGCACCTGGTAGTCCTGCGCCGCGTTGACGGCCCAGCAGGAGATGTCGGCCAGCGCGATGTCCAGGCACTTGGCCGCCCACGCCGGCGAATCGGTCGGCAGAAGAAGGCCCAGCAGGCCACCGGGATTGCCGTTGTTGATGTTGTAGATGTAGCTGTCGGAGGTGACGCCACCGATCAGGGTCAGGTGCGAGCTGCCACCCGTGGCTGCGCCGCCCAGGCCGTTGAGCGTGCTGCCGACCGGCGACAGGTTGACCACCGGCAGGCCCAGCACATTGACCGTCGAATAGGTCTGCATCACGTTGGCGTTGCTCAGCTTGAGATTGCCGTTGCTGACGTAACCATCGCCGCCGAACAGGCTGGTGGTGGTCGGCCCGATCAGCTGGCCGACATTGCCGACCAGGCCACCGGTGCCGATGATCAGGCCGGCATTCGGGTCGGCCGGCGCCGGTGCCTTCGGGCTGGTCGGCGGGATCGCCGACGGCTGGGTCAGGCCGAGACTGCCGAGCGTGCCACCCACCAGGCCACCCACGGCGCTGCCCAGGTTGCCGACGGTGCCATTGAGATTGCCGTTGAGCAGGTTGCCCACCGCGCTGCCTACGTTGCCCAGCGTGCTTCCCAGCACGCCGCCCAGGCCTGTGCCGGGGCTACCGGTGGTGCCGTTGAGAATGCCGCCCACTGCGCCGCCGACCGTGCCGACGGTGTTGTTGAGCGTGCCGCCCACCGCGCTGCCGACCTGGCCGACGGTGCCGTTCAGAGCGCCACCCACCGCACTGCCGACGGTACCGTTCAATGCGCCACCTACTGCGCCCACCGTGTTGTTGAGCGTGCCGCCCACTGCACCGCCGACCTGGCCGACAGTGCCGTTCAGTGCGCCACCCACCGCACTGCCGACGGTACCGACAGTGCCGTTCAGAGCGCCACCGACTGCGCCTACCGTGTTGTTGAGCGTGCCGCCCACTGCACCGCCGACCGTACCGACAGTCCCGTTCAGAGCGCCACCCACGGCGCCGCCGACCTGGCCAACCGCGCCGTTGAGCGCACCGCCCACTGCACCGCCAACTGTGCCGACCGTGCCGTTCAGAGCACCGCCAACTGCACCACCGACTGCGCCGACCGTGTTGTTGAGCGTACCGCCCAATGCGCCGCCGACCTGTCCAACGGTGCCGTTCAGAGCTCCGCCCACCGCACCGCCAACGGTACCGACGGTGCCGTTCAGTTCGCCGCCAACTGTGCCGACCGTGCCGTTCAGAGCACCGCCAACTGCACCACCGACTGCGCCGACCGTGTTGTTGAGCGCACCGCCCACTGCGCTGCCGACCTGGCCAACGGTGCCGTTCAGAGCTCCGCCCACAGCACCACCGACCGCACCGACCGTGTTGTTGAGCGCGCCGCTCACGGCGCCGCCAACTGTGCCTGCCGTGCCGTTCAGTGCACCGCCAACTGCACCACCGACCACGCCGACTGCGTTGTTGAGCGTGCCGCCCACTGCACCGCCGACCGCGCCGACTGTGCCGTTGAGTGCACCGCCCACTGCGCCACCGACTGTTCCGACAGTACCGTTCAGAGCGCCGCCCACTGCGCCACCGACCGTGCCTACCGTGCCGTTCAGTGCACCGCCAACCGCACCACCGACTGCGCCCACCGCGTTGTTGAGCGTGCCGCCCACTGCACCGCCGACCGCGCCGACTGTGCCGTTGAGTGCACCGCCCACTGCGCCACCGACTGCTCCGACAGTACCGTTCAGAGCGCCGCCCACTGCGCCACCGACCGTGCCTACCGTGCCGTTCAGTGCACCGCCAACCGCACCACCGACTGCGCCCACCGCGTTGTTGAGCGTGCCACCCACTGCACCGCCGACCGCGCCGACTGTGCCGTTGAGTGCACCGCCCACTGCGCCACCGACTGTTCCGACAGTACCGTTCAGAGCGCCGCCCACTGCACCGCCAACCGTGCCAACGGTGCCGTTCAGCGCACCACCCACCGTGCTACCGACCGCACCCGCGGCACCGTGAAGTGCCCCGCCGACAGCATCCGCTGCTCCGCCCACCAGACCGCCGACGCCCAGCGCGCTGTGCTGCGCGGCTACGGTTGCCTGCCCGGCCAGCTTCAGGTTGCGATCGGCGACTACTTCCTGGCCGTCCGGCGCCTGCACGCGCACCTTGCCCGCGGCGCCGGCATCGAACGCGGCACTGATGGCGCGATCATGCGTGTCACCCGGCAGTTCCTCCTTGGCCGGCAGCGTGACCGCCGCCGTCGCCCGGGCCTGGCCCTGCCCCTCGATGTGATGGCCAGCCACCGCCAGATGCGCGTCGGTGTCGCCGTCGACAGAGGCCTTCAGGGACGAACCGCTGAGGCCCGCTGCCGCCTGGGCACCCGAATCGATCGAAGCGACCTGATGGCCAGCGATGCCGACCTTGGCCCTGGCGCGCGCATCGGCAGCCACGCCCAGCGGCGCCTGCGCGCCCGGCGCAACGTGCGCTGCCAGCGATGCATCCACCTGTGCCGCCTTGATCGCAGTGTTGCCCAGGCCGACAGTGGCGCGTACATCGGCCGCCAGCGCCGGCACGGCCACCTGCTTCGGCGTGGTGTTCGCTGCCAGCTTCACCTGCACGGCGGCCGGCAATACGTCACGCACCACCGGCAGCGATGTGGTGTTCAACTGCAGGCCCAGGCGAGCGTCCGCACTGATCGCGGGGCTGCTCTGCGCCTGTCGCGCGGCGGCAGCCAAGGCCACTTCCGCGTCGACCTTGACCGGCATCGGCTGCGCATACTTCGCCGCAAGCGCTTGCAGGTCGCGCAGCGACTGATTGGTTTCCGATGCCCCTGCGTGGCCGCTGGCCAGCGCGCACAGCAGTGCCAGGACCAGCGCGGTGGGCATCAGCAGGAAGGCGCGCGGATCGCGTGCGGCGCCGCCGCCGCTGTCGCCGGTGGCCAGTTCCGAGGCCACAACCAGAGCATTGAGCTGGCGGTTCCATACACGCCGGTAGATGCGGTTCATGAGCATTTCCCCCGTAGGCGAACAACTGGAATGTCAGTGGACTTGCCGTTAGGCAGGTGACTGACATTTCAGCGGTTGCAACGGTGGCGGCGCACTTCAATCCGGCACGGCAATCGCGCATTCCGGCAAATCCACGGCCGGAATCGGCAGCCGTTTATGCAGAAGCGGCAACATGATCGGCAATCGGATGTGCAATTCCGGCACGAATGCCGCGAAAACCCTTGCGGGGCTTGGCTCAGGCCGGCTGGCCGATCTGCGCGGGCGCGCGCATCAGGGTATCGCGCGGCAGTTCGCCGAATACCTTGCGGTAATTGTCGGCGAAGCGCGAAAGATCCCACAGGCCGCAGCTGAGGGCGATGGCTTTCACCGAGCGACGGCTGGAATCGGCCATCGACAGGCTGCGGCAGGCCGCGCACAGGCGCAGCATGGAGAGATACCGGTTGGGCGAGGTTCCAAACAGGTCCTCGAACGCATAACGCAGGCCGCGCTCGCTGACCCCAGCCGCATCGCAGATTTCATTCATGTAGATATTGCGGCGCAGGTTGAGCCGCATGAAGTTCTCTGCCCGCTGTGCGATCAGATAATGCGTACGCCGTGCACGGCTGCAACCCGGGCGATCCGCCGCACCGGCACCCAGAAGGGCCTGCACATGCTCGTGCAGCAGGGTTTCAGTTTCTTCCGGCTGCAGGCCTGCACCCTGCCCCAGCTGCAGGTGCAGCTGCTGGTAGTGGCGTGCCAACGGCGTGCCTTCGCTGGCCAGATTGAACAGTGACAGTGCCTGGCCAGCGGGAGGCGTGCTGCGCAGGCTCAGTTCGGTCAGCTTGCGCTGCACCCGTGCCACCGGCAGCAGCATCAGGGTCATGTGCGTGCCTGGGCTCAGGGTGAACTCACTGATGCCTTCCGGCATGATCGTCAACGCCATCCCCGGCGTGAGCGGTACGCCATGGCACCAGCTCAGCGTCTCATCGGTGGCGTGCAGGTACCCGAGCATCGCCCAGTCCGGCGGCAGCATGAAACGGCCGCGGCAGTGGAAACCGCAGCTGATGCTGCAGAACAGGGCTTCCTCGTGCACGCGCGAAGCGAATGCCGCACGTGGCCCATTGCCATCGAGCAGCAGCAGTTCGACATCACAGACACGAAGCACGCCGCTCAGCGTGGCCAGGTCTATCGACCGCAGGCCGCTGTCGCCGCTGTCTCCTACCCCACCATCGACCATGACAGTGTTGTCCCCCGTTGATCCGCCATGCGATGCGGCCCCCACTGCCTGACAGGGCGCGCAGCGATCCAGAAACCACTTCCGTTGTCGCGCAGGCCGCATCGGCTCCGATGCGGCCAACCATGGAAATGCAACAGCTTGAATGGGAGTATGCCCGATAATCGGCGAAGGTAAACCCGCGGGCTGCAATGAAGAAAAAAGATACACAGATGAAGAAAATGTCGGCGCCATTGGCACGGTCCTCGCATGCGCCGGAAAATGGAAATCACATAATCTGCACGAGCATGAATCGTTTTGCCTTCGAACGGATTCTCGTCACAGAAACGGCCTGAAAGTTTCAGCATCGCGGGGTTTCTGCCGAATTTGCATATAGGTTCCTGTTGCAGCCAACGTCCATTCAGGCAAAGTCGATAGCACGGTGATCCGGCCAACTGATCCGGCCGCACCCAGGGGGACAGCATGACCACGCACGCATCATTGGATGCCTCGACCACCGGCCCCGGGCCGAGCGGTCGCGACCGTGCGGCTGGCGGCCAGCCTGGAGACGATCACCCTGCTTGAGCACAGCGGGTCCATCCCGCCGTGCCTCCTCCGCCAGGACGCGCGGAGGCCCACGGACGATCCCGGCGGAGCCGGGCCACCGCCCAACGCAGGTGTACTGCATCCGCAGACAGGTAGAGGGAGACATTGGTCATGAACGCATCGATCCGCAAATTCCTGAAGGAAGAAGACGGTGTCACCGCGCTCGAGTACGGGCTGCTGGCTGCCGTCATCGCTGGTGTCCTGATCGCGGTCGGCAACGACCAGATCAAGGGGTTCTTCGAAACGCTGTTCAAGAACCTCTCCGCACTGGCCACCAAGGCGTCGGGCTCGACGACCTGAGCGGCGACCGCGCGCGGCCGGCAGAGCCGCGACGGTGGGGCGCATGGAACCAGGCGAAGACCGTCCAGTGACGGACGACGGAGTGTGCGATGACACTGCTGGGATTGTTGGCCATCGGCGTATGCCTGCGGATCGCGATCAGTGATCTGTATGCCCGTCGGGTGCCCAACGCCTGGCTGATCGCCGCTTGCGTGATCGCCACCGTGGTGATCGTCTTCGGCCAGTTCAGTGCGCCGCGCCAGCCGTGGTTGCCCCACGTTGCCGGCGCGGCGCTCGGCCTGTTGGCGCTGCTGCCGTTCTATGCCCTGCGCTGGATGGGCGCCGGCGACGTGAAGTTCTTTGCCGTGCTGGGGCTGATGCTGGGCTGGCAGGCGCTGCTGCCGGTCTGGCTGGTCGCCAGCCTCGCCTCCGGGTTGCACGCCGTGCTGGTGCTGGCGGGCCGGCGCTTGGGCGTGTTGCTGCCCGGCCACCTGCAGATGCAGGTGAATCGCACCAGCACGCAATGGCACGCGCATCCGGCCCTGCGCGACATGCAGGCCGCACGCCAGGGACGACGTGGCATTCCCTATGCCGCCTACCTCGCACTCGCCGCCATCGGCTGGGTGCTGGCAAGCATCTACGGAGGTGCACCATGAACATCCGCAGCCCGCGCCGGCAACGCGGCGTCGCCAGCATCGAGTTCGCCCTGATGCTGATGCTCGGCCTGTTGCCGCTGCTGCTGTTCACCTTCTCCGGGGTGATGATCATGGCAGCGCAGCAGACCCTGGCCACCGCCTCGGCCGAAGGTGCGCGCGCCTCGCTGCGCTACGGCACGGCCGGCGAACGGCGCACCGCCGCCTGCGTCGCCGCACGCACCTCGATGCAATGGCTGCTGCAGTTCTCCAAGCAGAACGTTGACTGCAGCGCGGGGGGCAGCAATGACATCGTGGTGTCCGCGCAGGCGCCCTGCGCCGGCCTGGCCACGGCCCAGTGCATGACCGTGACAGTCAGCTACGACTACGCCAGCCATCCCTTCCTGCCCGGCACCGCCACGCTCTACAAGTGGGTGATGCAGGCTCCCATCCGCAGCGTCGCGGTCGCCCAGCTCGATCTCGGCAGCGGCAACTGATGACCGATATTTTGGAGACGGTTCCATGCTCAAGTTGACCCGCATCGCTGCCGTCGCCCTGATCGGCCTGGCCGTGCTGCTGGCGCTGATCGCCTTCATGATCGGGCGCAAACCGGCCGCACCGGTCACGGCCGCGCCGATCGCGCACAACGAAGTGCAGGCCATCACGGTGGTGGAAGCCGTGGCGCGCCTGCCCGCGGGCGAGCCGATCAGCGCCAACGACCTGCGCCTGGCCCAGCGCACCTCCCCCGTCGCCGGTGCCGCCACCAGCATCGCCGCCGTGGTCGGCAAGGTGCCGGTGCAGGACATCGCCGAAGGCAGCCCGATCAGCAGCAGCGCATTGGCACAGGGCTTCTCGCTGCAGCTGCGGCCGGGCGAGCGCGCACTGGCCGTGCCCGTGGACGAACTGGTTGGTGCCGGCAACCGCATCCTTCCCGGTGACTTCGTCGACGTCTTCCTCAACCTGCGCAATGCCCAGCCCAGCATCAACAGCCCCGCCGAAGCCGCGCAGACGCGCCTGCTGCTGTCGCGCCTGCGCGTGCTGAGCTATGGGCAGCAGGACATCGCGCCAGTCGCCTCGGAAGCCACCTCCAATAGCGAGGCCGACACCCGCAACGACCCGCGCGCGGCCGACATCACCGGCAGTGGCGGCAGCCACAGCAGCAATGAAGCCCCGCAACCCGCGCGCAGCGCGGTGCTGGCGGTACCGGTGGCCGACGCCAATCGACTGCTGCTGGGTGCGCAGCAGGGCAAGCTGTTCCTGGCGCTGCGCAATCCCGCTGATACGGGCCTGCCCGACCTCGCACTGTTCCCTCAGTCGCGCGGCGTGATCGATCCGCTGCGTGGGCTCGACGCAGAGCAGCAGCTGGCACTGCAGCGCCCGGAGAACCACGCCTTCGCCGGTATCGACGGCGACGCGCTGGCCGGCCGCGGCAGTGCCCCGCCACGCAGCAACGCGGATGCACCCGCACGTGCGCTGGCGCCCCGTCGCAGCGCCCCGCGCGCTTCGGGTATCGAGATCATCCGTGGCGACAGTTCCGCCCCCCGTGGCTCCCTTTGACCTGCATCGAGCGCATCCATGACCGAACGTCGCCGCCGTCCACGCCTTTCTCCCCGCCAGCGGTGGCTGGCCCTGCTGCTGGTGCTGCTGGCACCGGCAACGAGCGTGGCCGCCGATGACCTGGTGCTGCAGGCCCGTGAGCAGCGTCCCTGGAACCTGCCGGCCGACCTGGAACGGGTGGCCATTGCCGACCCCGGCGTTGCCGACATCGTGATGCTGCGCGGCCAGCGCCAGGCGCTGCTGGTGGGCAGGATGCCCGGCACCACCACCCTGCTGCTGTGGCACCGCAAGCAGGCCGAGCCGCAACGGGTGACAGTACGGGTGCAGAGCGCCGTACAGGGCGCGGCCAGCACCGGCGGCAACGATCTGGTGTTCACCCAACAGGACCAGCAGGGCCTTTTGCAGGGAAGCACTGACAGCGTGCTCTCGCACATGCAGGAACAACGCACGGCGGCGATGGCACTGGGCAAGGAAGGTGCGCTTGCCGATACGTCCACCATCAGCAGCGGCGGTGTGGTCCAGGTCGAGGTCAAGGTGGTCGAGTTCAACAAGACCGCGATGAAGCAGATCGGCATCAACTTCCAGAACCGCAACGGCGGCTTCGCCTACGGCTTCGCGCGGCCCGGCACCGGGTTGCCGGGCAACACCGGCCTGCTGCCCGGCATGAAGGAAGGCAACAGCAGCAACGAGGCCGTCTCGCCGATTTCCTCGGCATTCCGCCTTGTTTTCGGCTCGACCAAGGGGCTGTGGAACGCCGATGTCGAACTGCTGCAGGCCAATGGCATGGCCCGCGTACTGGCCGAGCCGACGCTGGTGGCGCTGTCCGGGCAGAGCGCCAGTTTCCTGGCCGGTGGCGAACTGCCGATCCTGGAACCGCAGGGGCTTGGCACCACCACCATCACCTACAAGCCGTTCGGCATCGGCCTGACCGTGACCCCGACCGTGCTGGCAGCGAACCGCATCGCGCTGAAGGTAGCGCCCGAAGCGAGCGACCTGGACTACAGCAATGCCATTGTGCTCAACAACGTGCAGATTCCCTCGATCACCACCCGCCGCGCCGACACCACCGTCGAGCTGGGTGATGGCGAGAGTTTCGTCATCGGGGGCCTGGTCAGCTCCAACATCGTCTCCAACGTCAGCAAGATTCCGCTGCTGGGCGACCTGCCGATCATCGGCTCGTTCTTCCGCAACTTCGATTACAAGCGCCAGGACAAGGAGCTGGTGATCATCGTCACCCCGCGCCTGGTGCAGCCACTGGCGCGCAACACCGAACTGCCGCTGCCCGGCGAGCGCGAAGCCAGGCCGCATCTCCCCGAGTGGGGTTCCTGGTTGCTGGGTCCGGTCAGCCAGGACCCGGTGCCCGGATTCTCGCGCTGACTCCATGATGCCTGCGATACCACGCCCATGCCCTACGCCACCGCCCAGCCGCTGCATCCGCAAGGACCGCCAATGAACCTGGTCCTGTACGGCATCGACCGCGAACTGCTGCCCCGGCTGGCCGCCAAGCTTCCGCCGAGCACCGCCCTGCATTGGCAGGACAGCAACGCCCCCACCTCCGCCCAGGACCTGCAACGCGGCCCGCAGAGCCTGGTGCTGCTCGACTTCCGGCCCGAGCATGCGGCCGCCTCGAGCGTGCTGGCGCAGCAGCTGCAGCAGACCCAACCGGACCTGCCGCTGGTGGCCGTGGGCGCCACCAGCGCCGGCCAGGTCGAAGGCGTGGTGATCGCGCTGCGCGCCGGCCTGCGCGATGTACTGGACCTGGACAGTGACGACGCAGGCATCGAGGCGGCCTTGCGGCGCGCCCTGTCTCCGCGCCCGGCAGCGGTTGCCCAGCACGCACACAAGGCACGCCTGATCGTGCTGCTGGGTGTGCGCGCCGGCGTCGGCACCAGCACCCTGGCCGCACATCTTTCGGTGCTGGCGCAGCAGACGCGCGCCCTGGCCCAGGGCGAAGCCGTGCAGCAGGACGGCCTGCTGATGGAGCTGGCGCAGCCCTCCGGCGACCTCGCGCTGTACCTCAATCTCGACAGCCGCTTCCACTACGAAGACGCGCTGCGCAATGCCAGCCGCATCGATGCCACCCTCGCCCGCACGGCCATGGCGCGCCATGACTCCGGGCTGGTGCTGCTGGATCGTGCCAGTGGCAGCGATGCCGTCCCGCCCTCGGATCCTGGCGCGCTGCTGCAGCGCCTGCGCGGCGTGTTCGCCAGCGTGCTGTGCGATGCCGGCGGCTGCCCGTTGCGGCAGCTTCCGCCCCTGTTGCTGGACCAGGCCGACGAGATCTGGCTGGTCACCGATGCCTCGATCGCCACGCTGGTTTCTCTGGACCAGGCCCTGAAGCACCTGGCGGGCCAGCGTGAGCGCGAGAAGCGCCTGCAACTGGTGATCAACCGCCACGATGACAGCAGCGGCATGAGCCCGGAACAGATCGCACGCCGCTTCGAAGTACCGCTGCTGGCGACGCTGCCCGAACGACCGCGCGTGCGCCTGGCCGCCAGCCAGGGACACCTGCTGCTGCAGGATGCCCCGCGCGACCCCTATCTGCGTGCCCTCGCCCCGCTCGTGTCGCGCCTGGATCCGGCCGCCTGCCCGGTCCAGCCGCATGGCCTGCGGGAAAGACTCTCCCTTGCCCTGGGTGGATCGCAATGGAAGACAAGGTAACCCCGTTCCCGCACGCCGTTGCCCGCCCGGTACTGCCCGAATCTGCCCCGGGCCACCTGCCGTTCGCGCAGACCGAGCAGTACCAGAAGGTGCTGTCGGCCGCGCATGAGCACCTGCTCAACAGCATCGAGGACGAGCGCATCGACATCGATTCCTGGGCCCCGGACACCATCGCCCGCTGGGTGCAGGTGCAGACCGTGGGCTTCATCCAGGAATGGCGCATCCCGATCAACGAAGAAGAGATGCAGGTGGTCGCCGAGGGACTGGTCAAGGAGCTGACCGGTTTCGGCCCGCTGGACGACCTGCTCCACGACCCCTCCATCGAAGACATCCTGATCAACGGCTTCAAGGATGTGCACGTTTCGCAGGGCGGACAGCTCAAGCGCGCCACCCAGCGCTTCACCGATGACACCCACCTGCTGCGCATCCTGCGCCGCATCCTCGCCCCGCTCGGCCGCCGGCTGGATGATTCCAATCCGATGGTCGACGCGCGCCTGCCCAACGGTGGCCGCCTCAACGCGATCATCTCGCCGCTGGCGGTGGACGGACCGATGGTGTCCATCCGCAAGTTCCGCAAGGACCCGTTCACCCCCGACGAACTGCTCGCCAAGGGCACCTTCGACGCACCGATGCAGGCACTGCTGAAGGCGATGGTGCTGGGGCGCTGCAACATCCTGGTCTCCGGCGGCACCAGCTCGGGCAAGACCTCGCTGCTCAATGCCCTGGCCAGCTACGTGCCGGCCGATGAGCGCGTCATCACCGTGGAGGACACCGCCGAGCTTTCGCTGAACCATCCGCACGTGGTGCGCCTGGAGAGCCGCATCGGCGGCGCCGAGGGCCACGGCGCGGTCAGCATCCGCGACCTGGTGCGCAACAGCCTGCGCATGCGCCCGGACCGCATCGTGGTCGGCGAAGTGCGCGGCGCTGAAGTGCTGGAAATGCTGCAGGCGATGAACACCGGCCACGACGGATCGATGGCCACCATCCACGCCAACACGCCGCGCGACTGCCTGTACCGCATCGAGATGCTGGCCGGGTTTGCCGGCTTCCAAGGCAGCGAAGACAGCCTGCGCCGGCAGATCGCCAGCGCCATTGATTTCATCGTGCAGATCTCGCGACTGGGCAGCGGGCGCCGGGTGCTGGTCTCGATCACCGAGATCACCGGGGTCAGCGACAACCTGATCACCACCCAGGAGATGTTCCGCCACGAGGTGCAGATCGATGGCACCGGCCGCGAGACCGACCGCTGGATCGGCCTGGGCTTCCATCCGCATTCGCACAAGCTGGAGCCGTTCCGCCAGCAGCTGCGCGAATCACTCTACGGGGACTTCTGAACATGGGCACCGGCCTGCTGCTGGGCGTGTTGAGCATCATCTCGGTGCTGCTGGCGCTGGCCGTCTGGCTGTGGGGTACCGCCAGCAGCCGTGAACAGCGCCAGGCCTCGCTGCAGCACACCGAGCAGCAGCTGGCACGCGGCAGCACGGCCAGTGCGGTGCCGGCCGGGCCTGCCGTTGCGGCGGCGAACGATTCGGCCCGCCCCGCCAGCAGTGGGAGCCGCGCATTACCCTGGGATGGCGTCCTGCAGCGCGCCGGCCTGCAGCCGGGCTGGAAGCTGCCACTGATGCTGCTGGTACCGGGACTGGTGCTTGCGGTCGTGGCGGCGGTGCGGCTGGGCACGGCCTGGATGTTTCCGCTGACCCTTCTGCTGTACCTGCTGGGCTGCTGGCTGTGGGTGATGCGCCGGATCACGAAACTGCGCGCGCAGCTGCTGCACCAGATGCCGGACTTCCTCGACAACCTGGTCCGCCTCACCGCGCTGGGCAACAGCCTGCAGGCCGCGTTCCAGGTGTCTTCGATGCAGACCAGCGCGCCACTGCGCGGCCTGCTGGACACCACGGTGCGCTATGCGCGCAGCGGCATGGAGCTGGATCGTGCATTGAGCCTGGCCGCACAGCCGTACCGGATGGACGTGCTGAAGGTGCTGGCGGTGGTGATCGGGGTGAGCGTGCGCATCGGCGGGCGCGCCGACCAGATCCTGCAGCGCATGGGTGATTTCATGCGCGATCTGGAGCAGGCCCAGCAGGAGCTGGCCGCCACCACCTCGGAAACCCGCATGTCGGCCTGGGTATTGGGGCTGCTGCCACCGGCCAGTGCGGTGCTGATGGCGATCTCCAGCCCGGCGTTCTTCCAGCCGGTGCTGCATGACCCGCTCGGCCACAGGATCCTGCTGATCGCACTGGGCCTGGAACTGCTCGGGGCGTTGCTGCTGTACCGCCTGGCCAAATCGCTATGACCGCCCGCAGCTACCCGCGAGGTTCCCGATGAGCGCCAGCGCCTGGTTCGCCCTTTCGCTGCTGGTGCTGGCAGCGGGCGTCGCCCTGCTCGGCATTGCCGGCTGGGTGCGCAGCCATCGCGAGCACCGCACCTCGGCCGCGCTGAAGACCGCCCTGCAGCCGCGCGAGGAAGCCCGCGACACCGGGGCCACGCGCCGCGACTCGCTGGGCTGGCTCGAGCGCTTCGGGCGCTCGCTCAGTGGTGGCCGCCTGGAGGCCGCGCTGCTGGCCAACGAGGACAGGCTGCTGCTGGACCTGGCCGGCTGGAACACGCGCCGCGGCACCGCCATCTATCTCGGCCTGCGCCTGTTGCTTGCGCTGCTGGTGCTGGCGCTGGCGCTGGCGTTCAGCAGCGCGCACGGTCTGGCCAGGGTGATGGTGGTGATCGGTGCGCTGGCGGCCGGGCTGCTGCTGCCCAAGTTCGTGCTGTCGTCGTGGGTCAAGCGCCGCCGCCGCGCGGTCGAGAACGAACTGCCCTTGCTGATCGACCTGCTGCGCCTGCTGCAGGGCGTGGGCTTCAGCATGGACCAGAGCCTGCAGACGCTGGGCGACAAGCTGCGCGATGCGTTGCCGGTACTGGGCGGCGAACTGCAGGAAGCCAACGTAGCCTACACCCACGGCCGCACCCGCGCGCAGTCACTGCGGCGCTTGAGCGAGGTCTACGCCGATGACGACCTGGCCAGCCTGATGCAGCTGATCCTGCAGGTGCATGCGCACGGCGGCGCCGTGCAGGAACCGCTGCGCCAGTTCAGCATCCGCCTGCGCGAGCAGCGCCGCAACACGTTGAAGGAAAAGGTCGGCAAGCTCTCGGTGAAGATGACCGTGGTGATGATGCTGACCCTGTTGCCGGCACTGATGCTGGTGCTTGCCGGTCCAGCGCTGGTCGCGCTGGCCACCACCATGTCCAAGATGGGATCGCCCTGATGCCTGCCCTGCGCACCCCCTGCCTGCTGCTTGCCGTCGCCCTCGCCACCCTGGCCAGTGGCTGCGCATCGACCACGCCGAAGTACGTGCGGGCGCCCAGCCTTGCGCCGCCGGAGCCCGATCCGCAGGACAGCCGCAACACCTATCTGGAGCTGATCGAGCGCATGCAGCAGCAGGGCGCCTGGTATGCCTCGCTCGCCCACGTGGAGGCCTTCCGCCAACGCTATGGTGATCGCCCCGCCCTGCGCCTGCTGCAGGCCGACGCCCTGCGCGAGACTGGCCAGAGCGACGCAGCGGTCGCGCTGTATCGCGAGCTGTCCAGTGGGCCGCAGGCCGCTGCGGCCGCCCACGGCCTGGGCCTGATCGCTGCACGCCGCGATGACGACGCCGGCAGCGAACAGGCGCTGGCGCGCGCCACGCAACTGCAGCCCTTGAACACCGACTACCTGGGCGACCTGGGTTATGCGCGGCTGCGCGCCGGCCAGTTCGACCAGGCGCGCGAGCCGCTGGCCAAGGCCCTGGAACTGTCGCCAGGCAACGCCAAGGCCACGGCCAATCTCGCACTGTGGGCGCTCCTGCGCGGCGACCAGGCCACCGCGGAGCGCCTGGCGGCACAGGCCAACCTCAACGACGAAACGCGCCGCAGCATCCAGCAGCAGGCCCAGCAGATCCGCACGCGCCTGCAGCAGCGGCAGGCGGCGGCCGCCGTCAACGCCCCTGCGCCTGCGCCTGCGGCCAGCAGCGAACACGGCGCCCGTGCGTCGGGCAGTACCCGGCTGGCAGCCGAACCACGCCGCGAAGCACGTGACGAGCGCGATCCGCAGCGCCTGCCACCGTCGATGCTGGAACGCTTCAGCACCACCGAACACCCGACCGGAAGCACACCATGACTGCGATGCGCCTGACCCGACGCCTGTTGCCCGTGCTGTCCTGCCTGCTTGCTGCCGGTGCCGTGCAGGCCCAGCAACAGCCATTGACCGGACAGATGCTAGGTGGCCCCTTGCCGTCGGCACCGGCCGCAGCACCGATGCAGGCCGAGCCGCTTCCCACCGTGGAGCTGGCCGCACCCGCCGCATCCGCGGCGGTGGCAGCGGTGCCACCGGCACTCCCCGCAACCGACGGTGCCCCGCCGGCAACACCGCGTGCGCGCCTGCAGAGCGGCGAAGCCACCCGCAACCTGTTCCGCCTGCAGGCGTCGGGACAGCAGGCCGGCCAGCGCCTGCCGATCCTGGGTGACCAGGCCACCCTGAGTTATGCGCGTTACCTGAAGAGCTTTGAACACGAGATCCCGGACTTCTTTGAGACCGATGTTGCCCGGTCCAAGGATGCCTCCTCCTCCGGACGCTGAGGTAGGCCATGAAACGCCCACGCCAGTTCAGTTTCGGCCGCGCACGCGGCGGCATGTCGGTCACCATGATGCTGGTCATGCTGGCCTTGCTGGCGATGCTGGGCCTGATCGAGATCGGCTATCTGTTCTGGGCCAAGCGCGATGCGCAGAAGGTTGCCGATCTGGCCGCACTGGCCGGCGCGCAGCGACTGGAGTTGTGCAGCGCGGACAACAGCGACAACAGCGCCGCCCGGCAAAGCGCACTGGCCCAGAACAGGTTCGCAGGCACCTTGCAGGTCCGCTGCGGCAACTGGAGTGCCAGCCGCGGTACCAGCAACCGTTTCGTCACCAGCGTTGGTGCCAGCAACCCGCGCAATGCGGTGCAGGTGATCGCCGAGCGCAGCGTGCTGCCCTTCTTCGGCCAGAACACCAGCCTGCCGACCGTCAGCGTGCAGGCGGTCGCCCGCCGCTCGGAGCCCACGGCGGTGTTCGCGGTGGGCTCGCAGCTGCTGCGCACCAATGGCGATTCCGTACTGCTGTCGACCCTGCGCCTGGTCGGCCTGGATGTCAGCAATGCCACGGTGCTGTCCTATGACGGTCTGGCGCAGGCCAACGTCACCCCATCCGGCCTGCTGAAGGCACTCAACATCCCGGTGAGCGCCAACCTCAGCGTGGCCGATTTCAACCGCCTGCTGTCGGTCAACAAGATCTCGCTGGCGCAACTGGTCGATGCCACCGCCACCGTGGTCGGCCGTGACTCGACGGTGGGCGTGCAGCTGCGCGCCCTGTCCGACCTTGTCGCCACCCAGCTGGACATCAACAAGCTCAACATCGTGCTCGGCAGCCAGGCCGGCGGCGGCGGGCTGTTCGCGGAAGTTGTCTCACCCGACGGCACCGTCGGCAGCGCACTGGAATCGAAGATCAACGTGCTCAACCTGATCAGCACCGCCATCTCCATCGCCAACGATGGCAACGGCGTGACGATCAAGGGGCTGGACCTGCTGGGCATCAACATCCAGGGCGGCGTGGTCGAGCCGCCGTCGATCGCCATCGGCGGCGTCGGCACCCGCGCCTACAATGCGCAGGTGCGGCTGATGGTGGACGTGGACAGCAACAACCTGTTCGCGCTTGGGCCGCTGCTGAACCTGCTCGGCACGCGCCTGCACCTGCCGCTGCACGTCGACGTGGCCAACGGCATGGGCACCCTGACCGGCATCCAGTGCGGCAGCAGTCCCCCCAAGGCCACCATCCAGGTCGATTCATCGGTGCTGCGTGCCTGCGTCGGCAACGTCGACCCCGCACAGCGATTCTCCAAGGCCAATGTCTGCGACGCCACGCTGCAGAACGAACAGCTGTTGAAGCTGCTGGGCCAGCCGCTGATCAACGACAGGATCACCCTGCCCGCCCTCACCGGCTCACAGAACCTGACCCTGGCTGCGGGCGAGACCGGCTCGACCCGGATCAATCCGCTCGCGATCGGTGACGCAGTGTCGAGCCTGGTCAACGAGCTGCTGCGGGTGCTGTCGGGCATGCTCAGCTCGCCCAAGCAGGGCATGAGTGCCAACGACACGGCCAAGGCGCTGGCCGATCGTTACCTGCAGGCGGCCTTTCCCACTGGCGGACGCTACAACGTCGACCAGGTCATCCCGCTGCTGCGCGATGGCGATCCGGCACGCAACCTCGCCCCGCTGGGCAACTGGACGGTGAAGAATGGCGTCCCCAAGCCCTGCCTGCTGGGCCTGACCACCTGCTGGGAAGACGGTTCGGTGTGGACCGGTTACAGGACGACCGTCACCGGCCAGGGCCTGGGCCTGCTCGATGGCCTGCTCGGCTCGCTGGTCGGCGGCCTGCTGATCAACCGCTGCGACAGCCTGCTCGGCAACCTGATCGACTACAACGGCTGCGTGCGCAACAACCTGGCGTCGTACATCCAGACCGCGCCGGCGGGTTTCCTCGATGGCGCCGGTGGCAGCGGCGTCGCCAACCCGGACGGAAGCGTCAGCTGCAGCGGCCTGCTGTGCACCGTGCTGAAGCCGATCCTGGCCGCACTGCGACCGGTGCTCAACAGTGTCGGCACTCTGCTGACCAACCTGCTGGCCAGCGTGCTGGGCCTGGAACTGGGCCGGACCGACGTCAACGTGCAGTCGATCCAGTGCAGCGCGGCACAGCTGGTCTATTGAAATCGCGCCGTGACCGCCGCCCTTGGCGGCGCCCGCGCCCATGCTAGACTCCCGGCGGGGAACCACCTTCATCTCAACCCACACTCATCCGTGGATGGTCTAGACATGCGAGAAACTTCAGGGGGCGCGGTCTTCGCCCGGCACGCGCGCAACGCAGCAGTGCTGGCCGTGGCCATGATGCTGGTGGCACCGGCGGCGATGGCCGCGCGTGGCGACCGCGAGGCTGCAGCCGAACCGGCGCGCAGCGCGCCGGTGGTGCGCAATACCGTGGACGAGCTCAAGCAGTTGATGGATTCGCGCCAGCTGACCGAGCTGCGCACCACCTACAACGGCAACTACGGCGCCAGCCTGCTGTTCAACGCCAATACCCTGACCTACTACGTCGCCCTGTTCCAGGAGAAGAACTTCTGGCGGGTGATCAAGACCGATGCGGTGGACAACGCCGAACGTGTCTACCGCACCTTCGCGCAGCAGTCCGAGCAGCTGGCCCAGGTCTACATCGACACCACCCGCCTGGAAGCCGGCAAGCGCTACACCGAGCGCCTGGTGGCCTACAACGAAGAACGCCTGCGCACCCTGCAGCAGGAAATGGAACAGCAGCAGGCACAATCGGCGCAGGTCAGCGCCGCCCTGCAGCAGGCCCAGCAGCAGGCAGTCAGCCTCAGCACCGATGTGCAGAGCACCAACAGCCAGCTGGACGCCCTGCAGCGCCGCATCCAGATCCTGCAGGCCGAACAGGGCAACCCGGAGTTGAGCCTGCCCAAGCCGGACAGCGTGCCCTCGCCGGCACCGGCCGCCACCAGCGACGGCCGCTGAGAGCTGCACTCACGGCATTGCACACGACGGCGCCCCAGGGCGCCGTTGTTGTTTTCGGCGCTTCAGTGCACCACTTCACTGGCAGGCGTCGTAGACCGCGTCATCCAGCTGCCGGCGCTGCACGAAATCCAACCGCCGACGTTTGAGCAGCGCCTGTCCGCGCTGGCGGCGCACACGCTCGCAGGCCGCCGCATCCGTGCTGATCGTGATCAATGCGCCCTGCGCCCGGACGGCACGACGCGGGCGACGCGACGGCTTCGATGGCGTGACTGCGGGAACCACCGCCCCACGGGACAATGACTGCTCCGCCGGGACATCCCAGCGCCACGCCGCCCGGCCCTGGCAGGGTGTCTGCTGGTAGACCGGATGCGGTCCATCCACGCATTTGTAGACATTGGTCTGAGCCGGCGCGGCCATCGGCAACAGCAGGCACAACAGCAGGGACCATCGCGTGGCGGGCATCCGGGCATTCCACAGGCGGGCTGCGGACATCCTCGGCGCGCGACTCGGGTCCCGCCAGAGCGATATGCGTCACATCCTCTGCAATCCAGCACAGCGGTGCAAGTCCGTCGCCGGCACCTGCGCTGTACTGCCGAAGGCACCGGCAGCCTGCCGGTGCCTTCCCTCCCTTCCGCCAAGGAACCTGCAATGAGCAACTTCGTCACCGTCGCCGACGGCGCCCGCATCTTCTACAAGGATTGGGGCAACGGCCAGCCGATCGTGTTCGCCCACGGCTGGCCGCTGTCGTCCGATGCCTGGGACCCGCAGATGCTGTTCATGGGCCAGAACGGTTACCGCGTGATCGCCCACGACCGCCGCAGCCACGGCCGTTCCAGCCAGACCTGGGACGGCAACAACATGGACACCTACGCCGACGATCTGGCTGCAGTGATCGAGGCGCTGGACCTGAAGGACGCGATCCTGGTCGGCCATTCCACCGGCGGCGGCGAAGTGGCCCACTACATCGGCCGCCACGGCAGCACGCGCGTGGCCAAGGTGGTGCTGGTCGGCGCCGTGCCGCCGCTGATGCTCAAGACCGCCGGCAACCCGGCCGGCACCCCGCTGGAGGTCTTCGACGGCATCCGCAAGGGCACCGGCGGCGACCGTTCGCAGTTCTTCAAGGACCTGACCATCCCGTTCTTCGGCGCCAACCGCGATGGCAACACGGTCACCCAGGGCATGCGTGATGCGTTCTGGCTGCAGGGCATGCTCGGTGGCGTCAAGGGCCAGTACGACTGCGTGCACGAATTCTCGGAAGTGGATTACACCGAAGACCTGAAGAAGATCGACGTGCCGGCACTGGTCGTGCACGGTGATGACGACCAGATCGTCCCGTTCGATGCCTCGGCCAAGCTCTCCTCGCAGATCATCAAGAATGCCGAACTGAAGGTATACGCCGGTGCCCCGCACGGCCTGACCATCACCCACGCCGAGCAGTTCAACGCCGACCTGTTGGCGTTCGCGCGCAGTTGATGCGCCGCGGCGGCACTGTAACGGTGCCGCCGCCCCTTCGATCGCAAAAAGGGGACGGAGGGGATTAAGTCGTTTGTGCACAAACGACTTAATCCCCTCCGTCCCCTTTTTTTGTCAGATGTCGGTGTGGTGATGCGGCACAGCGGCAGGCAGCGGGTCATGCCCACCCACGAAGTGGCGCACCACCGGCGCACGCTCACCGCGATGCAATCCGCGCAGCACTTCCTGGATCGCCCTGTCGTCGGCGGTGATGCGTTCGTGCTGGCGCAGGTGCTCCAGCCACGACGGGGTCACGAAATACTCCAGGTGGATGCCTGGACTGGCCACGTCCTCGACCACGCCCCAGACCACGGCGCCATCGCGGCGGCGGATGGTGCCCAGTGCGCGCATCTGCGCCTGGAACGCGGCGCGATCAGCATCGTCAATGCGGTACTCGATGGTCACCAGCACCGGGCCTCGATCATTGGATACCGGTACCGACAGTTCGGGGGCTGGCCAGTGCCCCGCCGGGCGCAGGTTCAGGTCTTCGGCGCCGGCGATGCGCACGCGCCACACCAGCAACCCGCCGATGACCGCACCCGCGGCAGCCACCAGCAGGGCCAGCTCCGGCGAGGTGCGCTGAGCCAGTGCACCCCAGCTCAGGCCGCCGGCGGCCATGCCGGCAGAGAACACCATGATGTACAGCGCCAGCGCACGCGCACGCACCCACGCCGGCACTGCGGTCTGCGCCGCGATCTGCAGCGACGACAGCACGGTGATCCAGGCAAAGCCATTGACCAGCATCACCAGCGGCAGCACGTACCAGCTTCGGGTCAGCGCCAGCCCGACCAGGCTCATGGCCAGCGACAGGGTCGCCAGCAGCACCAGCAGGTCGCGATCCAGCTGCGCGCGCAGCTTCGGCAGCAGCAGCGCCCCCCCCACCGCACCGATGCCGATGCAGCCGAGCAGCATGCCGTACTGGCCCGCCCCGCCCTGCATCTGCCCACGCACCACCACCGGCAGCAACGCATTCATCGCTGCGGCGAAGAAGAAGAAGCCGACCGACTTGATCAGCACCGCCTGCAACCGCCCGGCGCGGCTGGCATAGCGCAGGCCCGCTTTCAGGCCCGCACCGAAGCCTTCCGGCGGCAGGCTGGACTGCTTCGGGTCGCGCTTCCAGCCCCACACCACGAACAGCATCGCGGCGAAGGTGATGGCGTTGAAGCCGAAGGCCCAGACCGCACCGAGCTGGGCGACGATCACGCCGCCGATGGCCGGGCCGATCGAGCGCGCGATGTTGATGCCGATCGAGTTCAGCGCCACCGCCGAGGCCAGCATCGGCTGTGGCACCAGTTCGGACACGATAGCGGCCTGCGCCGGCATCGCCATCGCCGCACCGCAGCCCATGCAGAAGGTCAGCAGCACCAGCAGCTGCGGGGTCAGCATGTCCATTGCGGTCAGCGCCGCCATCACGGCGGCGACCAGCAGCATCCAACCCTGCGTGGCCAGCAGGTACCTGCGGCGATCAACGATGTCGGCCAGGGTTCCCGCGGCCAGTGCCAGCAGCACGATCGGCACGGTGGTGGCCGACTGCACCAGGGCCACCATCAACGGCGAGCCGGTACGTTCGGCCATCACCCAGGCGGCGGCCACGTCATTGACCCAGGTGCCGATGTTGCTGGCCAGGATCGCCAGCCAGATCGAGCGGAACATCTGGATCTTCAGTGGGGACCAGGCGCCTGCGGCCTGTGCGGGGGGTTGCGACGCGGTTGCGTTCACCATTGCCATGCTCCAACGATCGAGGCGAACAGCGTGTCCCGGCCGCCGGCCTGCTTCAGTGCAGGCCCGGCATCGACCCAGGCCAGCTGCAGCTGCCATTGCCAGTGTTCGCTGGCCTGCCAGCGGGTTTCGGATTTGTACTGCGTGCCGATGCGGCGCGCGCCGCCGGCGCTGCCCGGCAACGCCACCAGCGGTGCCGGCGTGGTGTAGACCGCATCGGCGCGACGATGCTTCCAGGCCATCTGTACGCCCAGTTCCGTCGTCACCGCGTCGTGCAGGCGCAGTGTCAGGGTCGGCTGGACGTCCATCAGGTTGGCCGGGGCCAGCAGGCTGGCCTCGCTGAAATAGGCCGACTTCGGGAACAAGGCATTGAAGGTGCCCAGGCGGCCGTCGTGCAGATTGCCATCGCCACTGGCGATGTCGGCCTTCAGCCCCAGACGCGGCTGCAGCGGCAGGTCCGTCCAGCGCCACCCCGTATCGGTGGCCAGCGTCCAGGCGTGGATAGCGAGCGTGCCAGCGGTCGTTCGCAGTTCACCGCCCTGCGCCACCAGCTCGCTGTTCCAGTCCAGTGCACCAGCCTGGCCGAACCAGCGCGCGCCCAGGGTCTGCCGTCGCTCGGTACCGGAGCCCGCCGCAAAGCGCGCGCCTTCACGACGGTAGTCCAGCAGGTACAGATCCCATTGGCCTGGGCCACGACCACGCGCGGTGGTCGCATACGCGCCCCACAAGTGGGCACCGCGTTCGCCGCGGTCATCGAAGGCGCCGGGTCGGTTCTCCAGCGGTCGCAGCGCCATCAGGTCCAGCGTGCCGAGGCGGCCTTTCCAGCCTGCACGGGCACCATCGAATGCCAGCCGGATGTTCGGCCCATCGCGCACCGACAACAGCCGCGAGCTGCCATAGCCGGCTTCCTGCCGGCCGAGTTGCAGATGGAAGCCACCGCGCTGCCAGCGCCAGTACGCCTGCTGCACGTCCAACGCGCCACGGTCGGTACGACCCGGTCCACCTGCCTTGCCAGTCTCGGCATGCACGCCCAGCTGCACCCGTGCCTGCCAGTTGTCCTCGACATACGTGGCCGACGCCAGTGCACGCAGCAGACCGTAGCCGTCTTCACTGCCGCCGATACCGAATCGGGCCGGGTCGTAGTACATCCCCCTGAAGCGCAGCGAGGCGTCCCATTGCAGTTGCCCGCCGCCCATGTCGGTGCAGCGGCCGGTGTCACAGGCCAGCGCCATCCACGGCATGGCCAGCAGCGCCAGGCTCAGAACGCGAAGCACGAGCATCCCATCGCACCCCAGAAGGCGCTCAGGTCGTCGGTGGGCGCCGCGTGCTGCGCGGCATGGCCGTGAGCACCATGCGTACTACAGGCCACGCCGTGATGGTGGCGATGCGCGGCGGCCAATCCGGTGGCAGCACCGCCGACGTGGTAACCACCGAACCGGTTGACCGGCGACCAGTCCGGCATTGCCGGCGGCAGCTGCGGCGCAAGCCCTGCATAGTCGGCGTCGGCATGCACGATGCGCCCGCCGACCACGGTCAGCACGCTGGTGATGTCAGCGATCTGCGCGTCATCGACCCGGAAGAAATCGGCCGAGAGCAGGATGAAGTCGGCCAGCTGGCCCACCTTCAGCGTGCCCTTCACCGCTTCGTCGCCGGAGAACCAGGCGCTGCCCTGGGTCCACAGGCGCAGCGCCTGTTCGCGCTCGAGCAGGTTCTCATCGCCATACAGGGCCAGCCCGCCCACGGTGCGCCCGGTCACCAGCCAGGACAACGCCACCCACGGGTTGTAGCTGGCCACGCGGGTGGCATCGGTACCGGCACCGACCGGCACGCCTTCGGCCAGCATGCGCTTGACCGGCGGCGTGTGCCGCGCCGCCTGCACGCCGTAGCGCTCGACGAAGGCTTCGCCCTGGTAGGCCATGCGGTGCTGCACGGCGATGCCGCCGCCCAGCGCGCGGATGCGTTCGATGTTGCGCGGGGTGATGGTCTCGGCGTGGTCGATGAACCAGTGCAGGCCATCGAACGGCACCTCGCGGTTGACCTGTTCGTACACATCGAGGATGCGGGTGATGCTCTCGTCATAGGTGGCGTGGATGCGGAACGGCCAACGCTTCTCGACCAGCAGTTTCACCACATCGTGCAGTTCCGGTTCCAGCTCAGGCGGCAGTTCCGGGCGCGGCTCGTTGAACAGCTCGAAGTCGGCCGCGGAGAACACCAGCATTTCGCCAGCGCCGTTGTGGCGCAGCAGGTCATCGCCCTGGCGCGGCTGCAGTATCTCGCTCCAGCCGCGGAAGTCGTCCACTTCCTTGCCCTTGTTCTGGGTGAACAGGTTGTAGGCGATGCGCACCGTCAGCTGGTCATCGCGATGCAGCTGCTCGATGACCTGGTAGTCCTCGGGGTAGTTCTGGAAACCACCGCCAGCGTCGATCACCGAGGTGATGCCGAGCCGGTTCAGTTCGCGCATGAAGTGGCGCGTCGAGTTGGCCTGGTACTCGATCGGCAGGCGTGGCCCCTTGGCCAGCGTCGCATACAGGATCAGCGCGTTGGGCTTGGCCAGCAGCAGCCCGGTCGGGTTGCCCAGCGAGTCACGCACGATCTGCCCGCCCGGTGGATCCGGCGTGTCCTTGCTGTAGCCGCAGGCGCGCAGCGCGGCGCGGTTGAGCAGCGCGCGGTCATACAGGTGCAGCAGGAACACCGGCGTATCCGGCGCAATGTCGTTGAGCTCCTGCAGCGTCGGCAGGCGCTTCTCGTTGAACTGTGCGGCGGTGAAGCCACCGACCACGCGCACCCACTGCGGTGCCGGGGTGCGGTCGACCTGGGCCTTCAACATGTCCAGCGCGTCGCCCAGCGAGCGCAAACCGTCCCAGCGCAGCTCCAGGTTGTAGTTCAGGCCACCGCGGATCAGATGGGTATGGCTGTCGTTTAGGCCGGGCAGCAGGCGCCGGCCCTGCGCGTCGATCAGGGTCGCTTCATTGCCCCAGCCGCGCATGATCTCCTCATCGCTGCCGACAGCGACGATGCGGCCCTCCTGCACGGCCAATGCCTGCGCGTGCGGCTGCTGCGGGTCGAGTGTGGTGATGCGGGCATTGCGGATGACCAGCGTGCTCATGCGACGCTCCTTGGAAGTGGAATCGAGTGCGGCAGCGGCGCGACCGGCCAGGCCGAGCGCAACCGCGGCACCGCTGGCCAGCACCACGTTGCGGCGGCCGTGGTCGAGGGGATCGTGACTCATGCGAAAGCTCCCGGAAGTCGTGGACCGTCCAGCGCCCAGGCCCCCGGCCCGGCCAGGGCGATGGCCAGCAGCACCGTGGTCCACATCAGCGGGTACTCACTGCCGCCGCGCATCCAGAACCAGCCCCTGGGCAAGGCCAACAGGACGGTGAAGCCGATGAAGGCAGCGGCGGCAAGCGCGGCGATGCGGGTCTGCCAGCCCAGCAGCACGGCCAGCCCGGACAGCACCTGCAGCAGGGACAACAGCAGCGGCAACGGCGCCACTGCCGGCAGCCCGAAACCGCGCAGCTCGGTGGCGAAGCCGGCCAGCCCCGGTCCGCCGAACCAGCCAAACAGCTTGCCCAGCGCGTGAGGCAGCAGGAAGCCGCCTGCCGCCACCCGCAGCATCAGCAGGGCCAGGTCGAGGCCGTGGCCGGCCAGCATGCTCAGTGCCCGCCTTCCTGCGCGCCGAACATGCGCTTGGCGTACTGGATGCCGATGCCATAGCCGCCGGCGTGGTCGCGGGCGATGCCGGTGGTCAGGTCGTAGGTTTCACCGCGTGCCCAGTCACGCTGCAGTTCAAGCAGGTACTGCACGCTGGTCATCGGCACCGCGCCGGCCTGCACCATGCGGGTGATCGCACGCTCGTGCGCTTCTTCGCTGACATCGCCACAGGCATCGGTGATCACGTGGACCTCGAAGCCCTGCGCCAGCGCCGACAGCGCCGGACCCACGATGCAGACACTGGTCCACAGGCCGGCAAGAACCAGCCGGCGCTTGCCGATGCGGTTGATCTCATCGATTACCGGCTGGTCTTCCCAGGTATTCATCGAAGTGCGGTCGAACACCGGCTGGCCCGGGAAGATCTGCGGCAGTTCCGGGAACATCGGGCCGGAGAATGACGTCTCGGCCACCGTGGTCAACACGACCGGCACGTTGAACCCCTTGGCCCCCTTGCTGATCAGCGACACGTTGTTGCGCAGCGCGGAGATGTCGATCGTGTGGGTAGCAAATGCCATCTGCGACTGGAAGTCGATCAGCACCAGGGCATGGTCGGTGGGCGACAGCAGGGCCGGGGCGGGCGTGGCGGTGGCAAGGCTCATGGGTGGACTCCGTGGGAAACATGATCAGGGGGAAGCAGCAGGGCCGCATCGCCGGCCCGATACTGGCCGGGGCTGCAGCCGGTCTCGGCGCGGAAGCTGCGGACGAAATGGCTCTGGTCGAAGAAGCCCAGCTGCTGGGCCAGGCACGCCATCGGCAACTGCGCGCCGGGCAGCAGTTGGCAGGCACGCTGGATGCGGCGGCGGCGCACGTAGCGCAGCGGGCTGGCACCGGTGCCGCTACGGAACAGGCGCACCAGGTGGAAGCGGCTGACACAGGCAGCCTGCGCCAGCTCGGTCACCCGCAGCGGCTGCGACAGGTGCTCATCGACATAGCGCAGGGCGCGCTGCAGTGCGGCGGCCTGCTGCGGGGCAAGCGGGGTGGCGGACGGATCGGACGGACTGACGGTGGCCATGCGGGGCGCCGCGAGGGGGTGGCCCATGGTGCGTGGCCGGCGCACGATGCCCTACCCCCGTCGGTCGAGGCCGGCACCTACCCGAATGGGGGAGGCCGACGGCCGAGCAGGCGGCGCCCGAACAAGCGCGCATCCACCGAGTAGGCGCCCGGCCCCAGCATCAGCAGCGCCGCAGGCAACGCCACCAGCGGCCACGGTGCCTGCTGCGTGAACATGGTCGCGGCTGCCATCAGGGTCGCCAGCGGCGTCAACACGCCCAGCACGAGCATGGCCGCCGCCAGCCCGCACAGCACCGCCCCCCAACCAGCATGCGTGCCAGGCGCGCACAGCGCGGCGGCCAGGCACAGCCGCAGCCACAGCAGGCCGATGCCCGGACCGCGATCAGGGAACATCACGAACAGGCGCTGCATGGCCGGGCTCCAGGGGTCATGCCGGCGTGATAGCCGACCACGGCGGCCACTGCCTACCCCGTTCGGGTCACCCCGGACTGCCCCGCACCTGCCAGAATGCGCGCCATGCGTGGCCGCCCCTTCCTGTTGCAACGTCACCTGCGGACGCTGCTGACCTGCCTGCTGCTGTTGACCGCCCTGCCCGCCCTTGCCGTGCAGCGCCCGCCGGTGAGCGGCGGGTTGCCCGATTACGAGCACACGGCCTGGCGCGTCGGCCAGGGCGCCCCCGGTGACATCTGGGACATCACCCAGGACCGCGATGGCCTGTTGTGGCTGGCCACCGGCTCAGGGCTGTACCGCTTCGACGGTCGTCGCTTTGAACGCCAGGCCGCTCCCGCGGGCAGCCATTTCCCGTCCACCAACATGGTCACCCTTGCGCGGGGCCGCGACGATGCACTGTGGATCGGCTACTTCCAGGCCGGCATCAGTCAGTTTGCGCGCGGCCAGCTGCACAACTACGGCCGCGACCAGGGCGTGCCGGTGGGTGTGGTGCCACACTTCAGCCAGGACCGTGACGGCCGGCTGTGGGCCGCGATCAATGGTGGACTACGCCAGTTCACTGGCCAACGCTGGCAGCCGCTGCCCGCTGGCATGGGGGTGCCGGAACATCGCGTGCAATGGCTGCTGCACGACAGCCGCGGCACCTTCTGGGTACTGGCCGACCTGAAGATCTGGGTGCGCGCGGCCGGCCAGGCGGCCTTCAAGGACACCGGCATCGCCGTTTCGCAGATGGCGACGCTGGCCGAAAGTCCGCAGGGGGAAGTGTGGCTGGCCGACCGCGTGCGCGGTACGTCGCCGCTGGCCAACGCACGAGGCCTGCTGCCGGACAGCGAGCGCGAGGCACGGCGGTTGCCGGAGCTGGTGGCGGCGCGCCTGCAGTTCACTGCCGATGGCGCGCTGTGGGCAACGATGAGCCCGCATGGCGGTGTCGCCCGGATCACCTTCGATGGCGACCGCGCCATACGCATGGAGCGCTTCGATTCGCCGCACGGGCTGACCGCCACCTCGGCCGTGCCGATCATCGTCGATCGCGAAGGCAATCTCTGGGTCGGCACCAATCTCGGCCTCAACCGCTTCCGCGCGCGCAGCGTGCACACGCTGGCGGTTGGTCCCAGTGATCCCTACCGCTCGCTGGTGCGGGCCAGCGATGGCCATGTGTATGGCTATGGCGAAGACCTCAAGCCCTACGACCTCGAGCGCACCCTGCTCGATGGCAGCGCCACGCAGCTGCAGGCCGCCGCGCGCCAGGCAGCTGCCCCGATCTGGCAGTTCGACTGGGTCAACCTTGCGCGCACCGTGGCCGGCCGCACCACGCGGATTCCGCTGCCTGCGCCGTTCACCGGGCAACCACTGCATGCCCTGCTGTTCCCCGACGACGAACAGGCCTGGGTCTGCACCGGCGAACGGGGGGTGCTGCACTACCAGCAGGGCCAGTGGCAACGCGAACGCCGCCTGCCCGAACAGGCCTGCTCGTCACTGGCGCTGGATGCCAACGGCCAGCTGCTGCTCGGCTATGCAGACGGCCGGCTGCGCCGCATGGGGGCGACGCAGATCGAAACCTTCGACGCCAGCCACGGCCTGTCGGTCGGGCCGATCACGGCGGTACTCGATCATCAGGACCTCCTGCTGGTAGCCGGCGAGGCCGGATTGGCCGTGCGCCCGGGCAATGGCCGGTTCGTTCAGGTGAGCACCGACATGGCCGGCGTCATGGAAGGCATCACCGGCATGGTGGCCGATGCGAATGGCTACCTCTGGCTCAATGGCAGTCGTGGCCTGGTCCGGCTCGGGAGCGATCAGCTGCGGCGCGCACTGCGCAGCCGGCAGCCGGTGACGCCCCGCCTGTTCGATGCGGTGGATGGCATGCCGGGCATCGCCCTGCAGAGCGGACCGATCTCCACCACCGCGCTGGCCAGCGATGGCCTGTTGTGGCTGGCCACCAACCAGGGCCTGGCCTGGCTGGACACCACCCGCTCGCACGTCAACACCATGGCGCCCAGCGTGCGCATCGGCGACGTGCTGTACGGCAGTGAACACCAGCCACTGCGCGACGGCCTGCGCCTTCCGGCCGGCACCAGCCAATTGCAGATCGATTACGTGGCGCTGTCGTTGGCGCGCCCGGAGCGCAACCGCTACCGCTATCGCCTGTCCGGGGTCGACGACGGCTGGCAGGAAGCCGGCAGCAGCACGCGCGCGTATTACACCAACCTCGCACCGGGCAATTACCGGTTCGAGGTGGAAGCCGCCAACGAAGACGGCATCTGGAGCACTGCACCCGCCAGCCGCACCTTCCGCATCGCCCCTACCTTCATGCAGACCCTGTGGTTCAAGCTGCTGTGCGCCGCCGCGGTGCTTGCGCTGCTGGTCCTGGCGGTGCGCATCCGCAGCGGGCAGCTGGCTGCACTGTTCCGTGCGCGCCTGCAGGAACGCCATGGCGAACGCGAACGCATTGCCCGCGACCTGCACGACACGCTGCTGCAGGGCAGCCAGGGCCTGATCCTGCGGCTGCACGCGATCAGCCAGTCGCCGCAGACCCCGGACAGGGTGCGCGGCCAGCTGGAATCGGCGATGCAGCTGGCCGAACGCAACCTGGCCGAGGGCCGGGAGCGGGTCAACGCACTGCGCGACGGTCCTTTCGCGGGCCGCGACCTCGCTTCGGCGCTGGCCGATGTTCACGCCGAATACGCCGGGCACGGCACCAATCCGCTGCGCCTGACTGTGGAAGGCGCAACACCACCGCTGCAGGCCGATGCCGCCGAGGAGGTGTTCCTGATCGGCCGCGAGGCCATCCGCAATGCACTGCGCCACGCCAATGCCAGCGCCATCGAGGTAGAGCTGTCCTACGGCGCGCGGTGCTTCCTGCTGCACGTGCGCGACGACGGCGTCGGCATCGCCGACGAAAATGCCGGGCATGGCCATTGGGGCCTGCAGGGCATGCGTGAGCGCGCGCAGCGCCTCGGCGCGGAGCTGCAGCTGTGGACCCGCCCCGGGCTGGGCACTGAAGTCGCGCTGGCGGTTCCCGCCCGTCGCCTGTATCACCGCCGCCCATCGCGTTGGCGCTGGCCCTGGAGTAGAAGCCACCATGACTGAGTCCCCTGCCCCGATCGGCGTGCTGGTGGTCGACGACCACCCGCTGCTGCGTGACGGCCTGGCCGCGCTGCTGGGCGCCCATTCCGACCTGCGCCTGCTCGGCGAGGCCGCCGATGGCGAGGAAGCCATCGAGCGCTATCAGCAGCTGCAGCCGGACGTGGTGCTGATGGACCTGCAGATGCCACGCCTGGATGGTGTGGAAGCCATCGTGCGGATCCGCGCGATGGACCCGCGTGCGCGCATCATCGTGCTGACCACCTATCGCGGTGACGTGCGTGCGGTACGGGCGCTGCAGGCCGGCGCCAGTGCGTACCTGTTGAAGGACATGCTGCGCCACGAGCTGGTCGATACGATCCGCATGGTCGCTGGCGGCCGGCGCGCACCGATACCACCGGCAGTCGCTGCGAGCATTGCCGCACATGTGGTGGAGGACCGCTTGTCGCCGCGCGAGACCGAGGTGCTGCGGCATGTGGCCGGTGGCCTGTCGAACAAGCGCATCGGCGAGCGCATGCAGATTTCCGAGCAGACGGTGAAGGCGCACATGAAGAGCCTGATGGACAAGCTCGGGGTGGGTGATCGCACGCACGCGGTGACCCAGGCGCTGCGGCGCGGCATCATCAGCCTGGACGACAGCGGTCACGATTAGGGGGTTGTTCGGCAGGGCTTGCAGCCCTGCACCCGCTACGCGCTGGAGCAACAGCAACAGCAACAGCATGGATTCCGTGGGATGGCGGGGCGGTGTCGGACTGCGGGGACGCTGCAAGTACGTCCCTGCAAGCTTGGCAGCCGCATCCATGCGGCTGACACCCCGCACTCCGACACCGCCCCACCTCTGACGGATTCCGATGGCGTTTGGTAGGTGTCGACCTTGGTCGACACTTCTGTCAGATATCGAAATCAATCAGGGGTCAGATCCGTTTTCCTTCGGAAAACGGATCTGACCCCAAGAGCCGTTTCAACAGACCGCAGGAACCTGTCGAAGGCTACTGAAAATCCGCTGTTTGCGCTGTTGCCGGCCAGCGGCCGGCACTACCGCAGGTGCAGGGCTGCAAGCCCTGCCGAACACCACCCCTACTTCAAACGCAGCAGCAGACTGCCGCCCGCGCACATCACCGCCAGCCAGGCCACGCCGTGCCACCCCCACTGCGCCAGCGCCAGGCTGCCCAGCGCACCGCCAGCGGCCATGCCGATGAACATGCCGGTGAACAGCAGCGCGTTGAGCCGGCTGCGTGCCGGCGGCACCAGGCCATAGACCAGCGTCTGGTGCGCCACCAGCGCCGACTGGAAACCGAAGTCGAACAGCAGCGCACTCACCACCAGCAGCGGCAGCAGCGCGGCGGCCGGCAGCCAGGCTTCGGCCAGCAGCAGGCCGAAGCCCAGCAGCGCCACCGCGATCGCCAACCGCGCCACGGCATGGCAACCCAGGCGATCAGCGAAACGTCCTGCGAACGGTGCGGCCAGCGCACCGGCCGCACCCGCAATACCGAACGCACCCGCCGCCGCACTGCCCAGGCCCAGGCGGGCATGCAGCATCAGCGCCAACGTCGACCAGAATGCGCTGAAGCCGACCGCCAGCAACGACTGGCTCGCCACCGCGCGGCGCAGCTGCGGCTGCTCGCGCCACAACGCCAGCAACGAGCCCAGCAACGCCGGATAGCGCAGCGTGCTGGTCGGTGCGAAACGCGGCAGCGCACGCGCCATCACTGCGCCCATCGCCGCCACCGATACCGCGGCCAGCACGAACTGCGTGCGCCAACCCCATGCCTCGGCCACCACGCCACTGACCACGCGCGACAGCAGGATGCCGAGCAGCAGGCCGGTCATTACCCGGCCGACGATCTGGCCGCGCTGTGCATCCGGCGCCAGCACCGCAGCGGCCGGCACGATGTCCTGCGCCAGCGTGGCCATCAACCCGACCAGCAGGCTGGCCATCAGCAGGCCCGGCAGGTGCCCGGCCATCGCTGCGGCGCCCAGTGCCAACGCCAGCAGCGCGGACTTCAACAGGATCAGGTGGCGGCGGTCGAAGCGGTCGCCCAACGGTGCCAGCAGCAGGATGCCCAGCGCGTAGCCGAGCTGGGTCAGGGTCGGCACCAGCCCGGCGGCGCGCTCACCTGCGCCAAGGTCCTGCGCGATCAGGCCCAGCATCGGCTGGCTGTAGTACAGCGAGGCGACCGAAAAGCCGGCGCCGGCCGCCATCGCCAGCACCAGCGGGGTGGAAGGCGCGTTCGCGGGTGCGACGACGGACAGCGAAGGGGTAGACATGGGGGGAGTCCGGTGGAGGAAGTCGGCGTATCCTGCCCGTATTCGCCATGCGTCTGTAGTAGGATCCTGCACATATACTTCATACGTGACACGCATGAATGACCTCGCCACCGGCGCCGATCGCCTGGATCTGCTGCGCACCTTCCTGCGCATCGTCGATGCCGGCAGCCTGTCTGCCGCCGCCGTGCAGCTGGGCACCACCCAGCCGACGGTCAGCCGGCGCCTTCAGGCACTGGAGCGGCAGCTCGGCCTGCGCCTGCTGCAGCGCTCCACCCATGGCCTGCAGCTGACCGAAGATGGCCTGCGCTGCCAGCGCCATGCGCAACGCGTGGTCGACGAATGGGAGTCGCTGCAGGCCGAACTGCACGGCGAACCGGAAACGCTGCGCGGACGCCTGCGGGTGATGGTGCCGCATGCCTTCGGCCAGGCGCAGCTGCTGCCGACCATGCTCGCGTTCCTCGCCCAGCACCCACAGCTGAGCCTGGAGTGGATCCTGGAAGATCGCCGCCCGGATTTCATCGCCGAAGGCATCGACTGCGCGGTGCGGGTGGGCCCCGTCGACGAACCGCGCATGGTCGCACTGCCGCTCGCCGAAGTGCCGCGCATCGTCGTGGCAGCGCCCTCGCTGGTGCAGGCCACCGCGATCAGCACACCAGAACAGGCGCAGGCACTGCCGTGGATTTCATTGGTCACCTACTACCGCGAACGCCTGCTGCTGCATGACGCGCAGGGGCGTGCGCATACCCTTTCGATCAGCCCGCGCCTGCTCAGCGACAACCTGTTCGTGGTGCAACAGGCCGCATGTGCTGGGCTGGGTGCAGCGGTGGTCTCGGCCTGGCTGGTGGCCGAAGACCTCGCACAAGGGCGGCTGGTGCAGCTGCTGCCGGACTGGCAGGCGCCGGCGCTGCCGGTACACGTGGTATTTCCCGCCGCGCGCCAGCAGCCGCCACGGCTGCGCGTCTTCATCGATGCGATGAAGGCCGCACTGCCGCAGCTGCACGGAATGCGGCCGGCACCGCGTTAGGTCACTGGCCGCATCGAAGCCACAGGGTCGGATCCCTTCCCACGGGGAAGGGCTCTGACCCTGTCGATCACTGCGCCTTCGCCGCCTCGGCATTCCACGCCGCGACCTTGGCCCTGGTGTCGGCCAGCATCTTGTCCAGCGCGGCGCGGTCATACACGTTGCCACGCAGGATCACGCTGTCGATCTTTTCGGTGGCGGCAATGTCCTGCAGCGGGTTGGCGGTCAGCAGCACCAGATCGGCGGCCTTGCCTTGAGCAACACCCCCGTAACGATTCATCTGGCCGAACCAGGCCGGGCCGGAACGGGTCGCCGCCGACAGCGCCTGCGGCGCGCTCAAGCCTTCCTTCACGAACAGCTGCAGCTCCTGGTGCAGGGCGATGCCCGGGAAGTTGAACGAGTTGAGGAAGCCCGCATCGGTGCCGGCGATGATCGTCACGCCGGCTTCCTGCAGCATCGGCAGCACGGCGGCCACCTGGTGGTACTGCGCATGGCGCGCTTCGATCTGCGCTGGCGTTGCCTTGGCGGCACGTTCAACGCGCCACTGGTAGGTCGCGCGCAGGCCCGGGCCGATGTAAGCCAGGTACGGATCGTTCGCGTGGTCATCCTGGTCAAGGAAATCGAGGATGCGGCCACCGTTGAGGGTCGGGGTCACGAACACGCCGCGCCTGGCGAAATCGCGGTAGGCATGCATCGCCGTGTCACGGTCGAAGCTGGCGTCGAGGCGGCGGTTGGCTTCGGCGCGGTCGATGCGGCCTGCGCCGAAGTCGGCGGCGATCTGCGCCTCGTCCTTGCTCCCGGCCTTGAATGCGTAGTCCAGATGCTCGATCGAGGCCAGCCCGGCATCGATTGCCTGCTCCACGGTCAGCGCCATCGGGATGTGCCCCGACGCCTTGAATCCGGCATTGCGCGCGGCACTGGCCGAGTACAGGAACAGTTCCGGCTTCAGCGTGCTGTCGGTGATCTTCACGAAATCGACCTTGTCGTGCTGCAGGCGGGTGATCGCCTTGTCGACGTCGGCCTTGCTGCCCACTTCGATCGTGCCCTTCCAGACCGGCTTGAGGCCTTCGATCTTCGCGCCCGAGCTGAGCAGCCGCGGACCGAACAGCGTGCCCTTGGCAATTTCCCCGCGCCACTGCAGCACCTGCTCGGGCAGGTCGCCGGAACAGTCACGCACCGTGGTGATGCCGTGCGCGATGTACAGCGGCAGCAGCGCCTTGTTCTCTTCGATCAGCGCCGGGCCACCACCAAAGTGCGCATGCATGTCCCACAGGCCCGGGATCAGGTACTTGCCCTTGGCATCTATCTGGCGGGCCGCGCTCCACTGGCTGCGCAGCTGCGCATCCGGACCGACCGCGACGATGTCCTCGCCACGGATCACCACGCTCTGCCCGGCCCGGGTACTGGCGTGCTCGACATCGACCACGGTGGCATTGCGGATCAGCAGGTCGGCGCGCTCGGCGGCAAACGCCGACAGCGGTGCCACCGCAAGGAGGATGGCAAGGGACAACGGACGGGAACGGAACATGGACAGCATCCTGATGGGCACGCCCAGCGTGCGGGTGGAAGGGGTTTGCATTCAGCGCACCGCGCCGTGCTGGCGCAGCAGGGTCTCAATTCCGGTATAGCCGCGCTGGCGCGCATGCGCCAGCGGCGTCACGCCGTCGCCGTCGGCCAGCTCCGGGTCGGCACCGGCCTCCAGCAGCAACTGCACGATCTGCAGGTGGCGCGCACCGCCATCGCCGAGCAGGATTGCTTCCAGCAGCGCGGTCCAGTGCAGGCGGTTCACATGATCGACCGCCACGCCCGCGCGCAGCAGCGTACGTACGGTGGCGACGTGGCCACGCTCGGCGGCCGGAATCAGCGCGGTGCCGCCATAGCGGTTGGTGCTGCGCAGATCGGCGCCATGCGCCAGCGTCATCGCCAGGATCTCATCCAGGCCCCGCGCGCCGGCGTACAGGTAGGCGCTGTCCTGCATGGCGTCCTTGGCATTGACGTCGGCACCGGCTTCGATCAGCTCGCGCGCGGCATCCACGTTGTTGCCTTGCGTGGCCAGCAGCAACGCCGTGCGACCCTGGCCATCGCGCGCCTCCAGCGTGGCGCCATCCTCGATCGCCTGCCGCACCGCATCGGCGTCGCCGCGGCTGGCAGCATCCCGCAGGCGCGCGTCTGCGTCGGCCCGGGACGTGGCGGTGCAGGCGGGGGTGACCATGGCCAGCAGGCACAACAGCAGCACGCGCGTGAACGGCGCAGGCCAGCCAGCGGAATGATGGACGCGCATGACAGTGTCTCCTCATGTCCGTCGCCACGGAACGCCGTGCGACGGTAGCAACAGCCGGGCATTGCCGGCCCCTGCCCTGCATGGTAGAAGTCGGCCTGGGTATCCAGAAGTGAAATGTTCAAATGCAAGACAGTGCCAAATCGAATAGAACCCTGTTCGAACTGGACCTGCTGCGGGCGCTGGTGATGGTGGCCGACTGCGGCAGTTTCACCACGGCCGCCACCCGCCTGCATTCGACCCAGTCCACGGTCAGCCAGAAGGTGCGCCGCCTGGAAGAGCTGGCGGGGCATCGCCTGCTCGAGCGCGGCCACCGCGACGTGCACCCCACCGACGCCGGCCACACCCTGCTCGGCTATGCGCGGCGCATGCTCGACCTGAACGAGGAAATGGCGCAGGCGCTGGCCGGCGCCACCGTGGAAACCGCGGTGCGCATCGGTGTCCCCGAGGACTTCGTCAACGCGCAGACCACACGCATGCTGGCCGCTTTCAGCCGCCGTCACCCGCAGGTGAAGCTGGAAATCAGCAGCGGCCTCAGCCGCGACCTGGCGCACGGCTTCGACCACGGTGAACTGGATCTTGTGCTGGTCAAGCAGCGGCGCAACAGCCGTCAGGCGGTGCACTGCCGCCGCGAGCCGATGCACTGGATCGACAGCCTGCGCAGCAGCTGCCTGCAGCAGGACCCGCTGCCGCTGGTCACCTTCCCGCCGCGCGGGCTGTACCGCGACGAGATGATCCACGCCGTGGAAGCGCTGGGCCTGCGCTGGCGCATCGCCTTCACCAGCTCGTCGCTGAGTGGCATCCAGGGCGCCGTGGCCGATGGCATCGGCATCAGCCTGCTGCCCCGCCGCGCGGTCGCCCGCGATCATCGCATCATCGATGGTGAGCGCGACCTGCCGGTGATCGACAACTACGAAATCGGCCTGCTGCATCGTGCGGACGCCGACGATGCGGTGCGCGCGCTGGCCAGCGAGCTGTGGCGGCAGGTGCAGCGCGAACCGGATTGACCACTGCAACTGCGGTAGCGTGGGCCGCTGGCCGGCAGCCGCGACGGCAACATCGTCCCGCGTGGGGTCAGATCCGTTTTCCGAAACGGATCTGACCCCGAAGCGAAATCCGCGCATTGACCATCGAAAGCTGATCACGCCTGTCGCGCGGAAGTCACGGCTCTGCCGCTAGAGTGCCTCCTGTTTCCGTGCTCCACGGCATCGTGTCATGTCCGACGAAATCCCCGCCCGCTTCGACCCCCTGCCCGCCGCCCTGCAGACGCACCTGCAGCACCAGCGCTCGCTGATCGCCGCGCGCGTCGCCGCCGGCTTCCCGACGCTGCCGGTGCAATGGCCGCTGGCGGCCAGCACGCTGCAGCGCGTGATCGATGCCGAGCTGATCGAGCGTGACGACTGCGATGGCTGGGAAGCGCTGGGCGTGGCGTTCGGCGATACCCTGGCCCAACGCGTGCCGGGGCTGGCCTGGATGCAGGTCACCGACGCCTGGGGCATCGATGCAGTGCTGCGCTATGCCGACAGCAGCCTGCAGATCGGCGCCAGCACACTGCTGCTCAAGCGCGTCGAACAGGGCGAAGTCATCGACATCGCCCACCTGCTTGCGTGGCTGGAAGCGTTCGTCGCTACCCGCGCCGACGATTACGCCTGACGACACATCGAGGTGGATCCACGCCATGCGTGGATGAATGAGACCACGCGATGGTTCCCTCCATGCACGGCGTGGATCTACAACCAGCGGCCGTCAACCACCACCCGGCGCTCCACCGGCACCCCGGCCACGGCCGCTGGGCCATGGTCCGCACGCACGGCCACGAACGTCGCCGGCCGGCCTTCGGCGATGCCGTGCTGCGGCAGCCCGATCACCTGCGCGGCATGGGTGGTGACCATGTCCAGCGCCAGCATCAGGTCGCCATCGGTGTAGAAGCCCGAGCGGTAGCCCAGCAGCATCGCGCGCTGCAGCAGGTCCCCATTGCCGTACGGCCACCAGCAGTCGCGGATGTTGTCATTGCCGGCGAACATGCGCACGCCGGCGTCATGCAATGCACGCAGCGGCGGGAACGGATGGTCGCCCGGCGCGTTGCTCATGATCGCAACGCCCGCCGTGGCCAGTGCTTCACCCACCTGCAGCGCGCGTGCCAACGGCACGTCGCCCAGCGAGTAGGCATGGCTGACCGCAACGCGTCCCTGCAGGCCGGCGGCACGGGTGCGTGCGGCGATGCGCAGCAGCTGGGCCAGTCCGGTTTCGCCGGGCTCATGCAGGTGGATGTCCAGCTGCACGCCATAGCGCTCGGCCAGGCCGAACAGCAGGGCCAGCTGGCCTTCGGCATCGCCGTCGAGCGTGGTCGGATCGATGCCGCCCAGCACCTCCACCCCTGCGGCAAGGGCCTGCTCCAGTACGGCGGCGGTGCCGGGACAGGACATCACCCCGGCCTGCGGGAACGCCACCAGCTGGATGCGCATGATGTCGGCGCAGCGCAGCGCGGCCTCGCGCACTGCTTCGAGATGACGCAGGCCGGTGCTGCCGTCGACATCGACGTGACAGCGCATCGCCACCGTACCGAAGCGGCTGCACTGGCGGATCAAGGCCTCGGCGCGGTCGACCATCGGCGCGGCCCCCGCCACCGCGGCCTTCTCCACCGCCAGCCGCGCTCGCAGGCTGTTCACCGGCTGATGCGGGTGCCAGCGGTCGCCGACGAAGCTCTTGTCCAGATGAATATGACCGTCGACCAGGCCCGGCAGGACTGCACAGCCCTGCAAGTCGACGGGTTCCGCACCCTCGCGCGGCGCAGTATCACCGTTGAGACCACTGATACGACCGTTGTGGATGTGGAAATGCAGCGGCGCGCCCTCGCGATCAACCGCGCCATGGACGAACTGAAGCGTCATCGGAAACTCCCGGAAAGCCAAGTCATGGCGCCATCCTGCGCGCTGGCACTGCCATCGGCCAACGAAATATCTGGATGCCACACATTCATCAGAACGATGAATGCCGCCGCGACGGCGGCTCGCAGCCACGCCGTGCACACGCCTGAACGGGTACCATAGGCACCTGTTTCCGCTGTGATGCCGCATGGGCCCGTCCGACCGCCACGATCGTCTCCGCCGCTGGCAGGCCGCGTCCCTGCTGGCTGCTGCCCCGATGGCCAGCCTGTCCGCCACTGATGCGGCCGCCACCGCGCCGCTGCAGGCGCCGCCTGGCCAACAGCGCATCGCCCCGGCTGCGCTGGTCGAGCGGCTGCACCAGCGTGTGCTGTCCGGGCAGAGCGCCACCGCCACCCTGGAACACTGGTGCGCCGAACACGGCCTGGCCGAGCAAGCGCGGGTGCGCGCGGTGCGTGTGCACGGCCAGGACAAGCCTGCCCCGACCGACGTGCTGCAGGCGCTGGGCGCAACGCAGTCTGGCACCGCCCTTCGCTACCGCCGTGTGCAGCTGGTCTGTGGCAGCCGCGTACTCTCCGAGGCCGACAACTGGTACCTGCCGGACCATCTCAGCCCGGCCATGAACCAGGTGCTGGACAGCACCGACGAACCCTTTGGCCGCGTGGTTGGCCCGCTCGGCTTCCAGCGCCAGACACTGGCTGACCAGACCTTCTGGCCACCGCGTGGCGAAGGCGACCGCGGCGTGATCCTGGAAGTGCGCGCCCTGCTGCGCGATCGCCAGCAGCAGCCCTTCAGCTACGTCATCGAGTCGTACCTGCAGCAGGCGCTGCCCTAGGCCACCGGCGCCCGCCATCACAGCGGACATCGACACAGCAGAAGGCCCGGCATTGCCGGGCCTTCTGTTTGCCAGCCGGATCAGCGGAACCGGTAGTCCAGCTGCAGCCAGTACTGGCGGCCATACGGGTCGTAGTTGCCAACCGGATAGAACGGCCAGCCGCCACCGTTCCTGTCCGCCGGCGGGCGGCTGTCACGCAGGTTGTTGACGATCACGCCCACCGACAGGTTCTCGCCGAACTGGCGGAACACGCTGGCGTTGTAGGTCATGTACGGCGCGATGCGGCCACTGCCATCGGTCTTCGGCAGTGAACCGAAACGGTTGCCGTACAGCGTGGTGGTCCAGTCACCCTGGTTCCAGGTGATGCTGCCATTGGCCTTGCTGCGCCACTGGTAGTCATCCAGCGAATTGCGGATGTCACGCTCCGGATCATCGGAGAACTGCCGGTACTTGTGCTCCAGCACCACGGTATAGGCCAAGCGCGTAGTGAAGCGGCCATAGCGGCCGGCATCGAAACGCCAGTTACCCTTCAGGTCCAGGCCACGCACCGATTCGGAGGCCGCGTTGATCGGATTGATCAGCACGCGGGTCACCTGGTCCGGCTGCACGGTTGCAGTGGACGGGTTGCGGATCACCCGCGACAGCGCGTCCTGGCACAGCGGTGAACCGATATCGCGCGCTTCGCCACCCAGCGTGCGGCCCAGGCGGCAATCGGCTTCGTCGCGCAGGATGCGGCTGGTATCGAGGCTGGTGACCTCGTTGTCGATGCGGATGTCGTAGTAGTCGGCACTGAAATCCAGGCCGGACAGCGGCGACCAGACCACGCCGAAACCATAGGATTTAGCGGTTTCCGGCTGCAGCTGCGCGTTGGCGCGGTTGCTGTAGTCGATCGACAGGCCGTTGTAGTCGCAGTTGTCGTACGACTGGCCTGCGGTGCGGCAGCGCCAGTAGTCGGTCATGCCCGGGTTGTAGCCGCGGGTCTCGGTCGCGAACACGTAGTTCATGTCCGGCGCACGGAAGCTGGTCGCAGCAGAGCCGCGGATCAACAGGCTCTCGATCGGGCGGAACTCGACGCCGAAGCTCCAGGTCGCCTTGCCGATGTGCTCGCCACCGGCGCGATACTGGTCATAGCGACCGGCCAGCGTCGTGGTCAGCGATTTCAGCAACGGCAACTGCAGCTCCACGCCGGCCGCATAGCGGTCACGATCACCGCCGGCACCGATACCGGCGCTGGTGTTCCAGAACTCGCCTGTGCCCAGTCGCGGGTCCGGGCGGTTGCGGTAGCCCTGGCTGCCGGCCTCGACCACCGCCGCCAATGCAGCGTCGCCACCGGGCAGCGCGAACAAACGGCCGTTGACGCTGGCGCTGAAGGTCTGCAGCCACGCCGCATTGCGGCTTTCCTGGTAGCCGGACAGGCCCTCGTATTCGTTCGGGGTCAATGGTTTGAACAGGCGTGCCGGGTCGGGCGCATAGACCTCAACGCCATTGCGTACGCCCAGCTTCGGACCGAGCAGGTATTCGTTGATGCCGGCCAGCAGCACCGGTCGGCGGGTGCGGTTCTCATAACGCGAGCGGCTGTAGACCGCTTCGTAATCCCAACCGCTGTCGCCGATCTGGCCACGTGCGCCGACATTGAACGACCACGAGTTTTCCAGGAAGCGGTTGGCATTGCGCGGCAGGCCGCCGATTTCCTCCGGCGCGAAGCGGCGGTACCAGCTTTCCAGGTTGCCGGTGCTCTGGTTGTAGAAGTAGTTGCGGGCCGAGGTCCAGGTCGGTGCACGCGTGTTGTTGTAGATCCGCGCGCTGCCCACGGCGACATCGGCGAACAGGTCGGTGGTCTCGTTGACGTGGAAGGTCAGCAGACCGTAGCCGTTGAGATTGCGCTTCTGGGTCTGCACGGTCCAGTAGCTGGCGGCGGCCTCGTTGCTGCCGCAGTACCAGCCCTGGCGCGGGTTGTTGGCACGGAACACGCTGCCGCCATAGATGTCCGACGCGGCGTCGCAGCCGTTGACGCCCGGATCGATGTTGCGGCCGGTGGCAGCATTGCGCCGATAGGCGATCGCGGTCGCCTGCGGCGCCTTGCCGGCCGGGTCATCGTCCAGCGAATCCATGAAGTCGCGCTGGCGCGCGTGGATCGCCTTGCGCACGTCGAACTCGAAACCGAACAGGCCGTCCCAGCGCTCGCCGGAACTGCCGCCCACCACCTGCACGCGCTGGTTGTCACCGCCGCCCTGCTGGGTGCCGCCGGCGCGCACGTTCACGTCCACGCCTTCAAAGCGGTCCTTGAGGATGATGTTGACCACACCGGCAATGGCGTCGGAGCCGTACACCGCCGACGCACCGGCAGCCAGCACTTCGATGCGCTCGATCAGGGCGCTGGGAATGTTGGCCAGGTTGACAACGTTCACCGAGCCTTCGTAGGCCAGCGGGTAGTCGGCCTGGCGACGGCCGTTGACCAGCACCAGCGTGCGGTTCGGACCCAGCCCGCGCAGATTGATGGTGTTGGCGGCCGGCGTGAACGTATTGCCGAAATCCTCGCCCTGCACGTTGCCGGTGTTCTCGGTCAGCGCGCTGAGGGCGTCGAAGGCATTGCGGTAGCCCTGTGCGTCGATCTGCTCGCGGCTGATCACCGTCACCGGCGAGGGTCCCTCGACACTGGCACGTGGAATGCGCGAGCCGGTGACCTTCACTTCCTGCAATGTGGTGGGCGCGCTTTCCTGCGCGAAGGCCGGCAGCGAGGCCAGCATCAGGGACGACAGCGCGAGCACCAGCGGACGCGGGCGCATCGCCTTGTGGGAGGCGGACATGGGCTTCCTGGGGGAGTGGGCGGGTGGTACGGGAGCCGCAGCCGGTACGACACATAACGATCCCGTAACGAAAGTGTCCTGAATGGGTGGTTTCAACGGAAATGACCAGCCCTGATGGGCTTATGCCTGAACCGAATCAGACGCGTTTACGGCACCACCCCACTTTTGCAATGAATTGCATGGCCTGGCGCGTCGGTGATGCGCATCGTGCCGGGATGACCAACAGCGCCCCTTCCACCCACTTCGCCCCACTACGACCCGTCCTGCGCCGCCACTTGCTCCACCTCCAGGCCACGCCCATCACCCTGCGTTCGTTCCAGCGCACCGACCTGCCACGCTGGCGCGCCTTCGACGACCGTCGCCAGCGCGGCCAACGGCCGTCCTACGGCATTGATGAAGAGGCGCGGTTCCTCGCCAGCGTCTATCGTTCACGCCTGCAGGAAGACAACGACCTGCTGGTGCTGGGTGTGTTCGACGACGTGCAGGGCGTACTGCACGACCAGCTGCATATCCGCCTGCAGTCGCTGCACTCGCGCTGCGCCGAGCTGCAATCGCTGCAGCACCGGCACCCCCATCCGCAGGCGGCACTGCGGGCACTGTTCCCGTTCCTGTTCGACGATGTCGGCCTGCACCGCCTCTTCGTTCTACTGCCGCCAAGCTGCACCAGCCCGTTTGCCCAGGCGCTGCAGGCCCATGGGTTCATCCGCGAAGGGATCCTGCGCGACTACCATCTGGACGCGCAGGGATGGCATGACCGTCAGCTGCTGGCGCTGACCGCGTCGGCCTGGCGCAGCTGCCAGCAGCCGATCGGCTAGCGCACCCGCTCCAGTGCCGCACCGGCACCGGTCAAGACCGTGCAGGCATGGTCCTGTAGTTCCTCGCCGCTGGCATCGTTGCCGCTGGCGGCATCCACGCGGGTAGCCAGCAGGATGAAGCCGGGGCCGCCCTGCACCTCGCCGCGCCCGGCCACCACCAGGCTCCACTGGCCCACATCGCCCACGCCGCTCAGGCCATAGGCCAGCAGATTGAGCGGATTGGCGGTCAGTTCTGCACCGGGCAGCAGATAGGCCTGGTACTGATGCCCGCGCAGCGGCACCGGAAACGCTGACCAGCGCGGACCGAGCGCACCGGCATGTGCATCCAGTGCCTGCAGCACATCCGCGCGCAGGCAGTCGACATGGATATGCAGCTGGTGCTGCGAGCGACCGTGCGGCGAATTCAGTGCCAGGCTGGCCACGCTGCGCGGCAGCGGCCGGCCCAGGGCCTGTTCGGTATGCCCGCGCGCCTGCCAGGCGGCCGCAAAATAGTTGGGTACCCCACGCTGGTACAGGCCGTGGCTCTCGATGCCACTGACCTTGTCCAGCGGCATCAGCAGGAACTGGTAGTCACCGTGCGCATCCTTGACCAGCACGTCGCGGCGGTCGGCCGCCGTCTCCACCCGCAGGCAACTGCCACGCGGTCCTTCCACCGCCTTGCAGTCACGCTCGATCAAGCGCCACAGCGCATCGGAATGGGCCGACGGTGGAGGTGGCGCGCTGGCGCAGGCGGACAACAGCAGCAGGGACGACAGCAGCAAAGGGCGCAGGGACACGGCAGCAACTCACGGAACAGGCACGGCAGACGGCGCCGCGCTGCATTCTAGCCAGTGCAGTGCTGCAGTCAGTAGGTGCCGAACGGCACTTCAACCACGAACGGGGCCTCGCTGTCGCCGCCCTGCAGGGTGTAGCGGTCCAGCGCGCCATCATCATCGGCGTGCGGCTGGCGCTGGAAATGCAGGGAATAACGGTTGTCGCCCAGCAGGACGGCACTGCCATCGTCCTCCAGGGCGGCGCCCTCGGGGATCAGCAGCCCACCCAGGTCGCTGTAGGCCCCGGGCACATCGGCGAAGCCGTAGTCTGCCAGTTCGTCCACACGCTGCATCGCATAGACATGCGGCAGATAAGGACGCGCCGGGCTGCGGCCATTGCTCAGGTCGGTCACCCAGGCCTGCGGCAGGTGGTACTGCTCGCGCAGCGCGGCCACGCCCAGCGACGGGCTGGCCACCTGCAGGCAACACACCGCCCGCTTGCCTTCACGGTCGAGGACGGCGAAACGGTCGCCGCGGGTCGCCGCCTGCGGCAGCATGGCGAAGGCCAGATTGCGCTGGGCCGGCGCGTAGCCGGCCTCGGTCTGAAGGTTGCGCCACGCGCCGAACACCGGCGTTTCCGCGGCTGCGGCCGGCACTGGCTCGGCGGCAGTGGCGGCACACGCCACGGCCAGCACCGATACTGCACGTACCGTCATCGCCCTGCGCTTGTCGCGGAAACTGTCTGCCGTCATACCGTATCCAGCACCTGCACCGGAATGGCCCGGCCTGCCCGCTGGCGCGATGCCAGTCATCCCTCCCACTATGCAGTGGCTACGCCGTGCCGGCAATGACCGGGGCGCTGACGCCTTTCGCGCGCCGGGTGCTATCGTTCCGCCCATCTTCCCTGCGCAGGAGCGCTGCATGTCCGCCTTCCGTCTGTCCCTGTTGCTACCCGCGTCGGCCCTGCTGCTGTCGGCCTGCGTCAGCACCCCCGGTCCGCAGGTCAAGGGTACCGGCCACTGCGACGCCAGCCAGCTGGGCTGGGCAATCGGCCAGCCTGCCAATGAGCCCAACATCCGCCGCCTGTCCAGCGAAAGCGGTGCCGGCCTGGTCAACCCGATCGGCCCCAACACCATCACCACCAAGGACATCCGCCACGACCGCCTGCGTGTGTACGTGGACAAGGACAACATCATCACCGCCACCCGCTGCGAGTAGGCGCTGTAGAGCCGAGCCCATGCCCGGCTGCGCTTCCGTGACAGCCGAGCGCAGGCTCGGCTCTACAGCTCAGGGCTCGGTATACCCCGCGCAGTCCGGCAGCGCCTGGTCGGGGTGGAACACCCCATCACTGAAGCGGAACAACCGCGTGTAGCTGCACGCCAGGTCCTGCTCGGTGCGCAGGTCCTTCTTCTTCAGCGGCCCCTTGGCCAGCGAATCCTCGAAGCGTGAGACACCGGCCGGGAACCGCGTCGCCACCGTCTGGTAGCGCAGCACCGGCATGCCCCCGGCGGCGGTATCCAGCGCCAGCCTTGCCGAGAACCCGTACTCGTCGTGGCAGGCGCCTGCGCGCTGCTTCATGTCCTGCTCGCTGAAACAGGCGCGGATCATCGCATGGCTGAGCCATGGCAGGGTCAGCACGTCGTCGTCCACCTGGATGTCATCCTGCAGGTGACGCACGCGCGCCAGCTGCAGCGTGGACGCGTCGGCACCACCGCCTGAGTACATCGTGCTGAATTTGACGATACCGCCCACCAGCACGTTCTGGCGGGCGCGCTGCCGCGGGTCGCTCACTACCTCATCGCTGCCAACGCCAGGCGCAAGCCGCACGATCCACGGCCACAGCGAAAGCTCGCTTTCCTGCGGCACGTCGATGCTGACGTGGTAGGTGTGCGGCTCGCTTTCGCCAGCCTCCCGTTCAGAGACTTCCAGCGTCGTCGGCCGATCGCCGTCCTCGGCCACCGGCTGCACACGCACGCACCAGGCACGATCGAGGGTGCAGTACTGCATGCGTGCTTCGCCCTGCCCTCCCTGTTCCAGCACCTGCCCCAGCGGCTCCATCACGTTGCCGGCGGCGTCGCGCCGCTGCGGCAGGATCGCGGACTGCGCCAGCACCAGCAGCGGGGTTGCCAGCAATGCAGCGCACAGGGTCGCGCGGGCAACGATGGTGGGCATGGGCGGCTCCTGCGTACGGGATTCCGATGGTAACCGCTGTCCGGGTGGGGCTGAGCCATGCTCGACGGCTGTCTGTCGGGAAGAGCAGCCGAGCATAGGCTGGGCTCTACATCATCCGCAGTCGCAGCCACCCCACCCTTTTTCCTTCGAGGTCTGGCCGATGCCCGGATTGAACGTATTGCTCGGGTCCAGCTGCCGATAGAACCCGGCCAGGGCAGGCTTGGCCGGGTACAGGTGGCCGACATTGTGCTCGGCCGGATACTCGGCGCCGCGCTGGTCCAGCAGCGCCCACATCGCATGCTCGATCGCCATCGGGTCTTCGCCCTTGCGTGCGATGTAGTCCTGGTGGAACACATGGCACAGGAAGTGCCCGTAATACAGCTTGTGCAGCAGGCGTCCATCGATATCGGCCGGCAACTGCTCGAACCAGTCGGCATCATCGCGGCGCAGGGCGATGTCCAGCGCCACGATATCCTGCACCTGGTCCCGATGCACTTCGCGGTAGCGCACCGCCGCGCCGGCCACCGCGAAGCGATGCAGGAACGCCTTGCGCCCCTCATCGGCCGTGCAGTGGAAGTAACCACCCTCATGATCGGCGAAGAAGCCGCGCAGCCAGGCCTCGGTTGCCGCCGCGTCCTGTGCGGAGACCTTCAGCAACAGGTGATGCTCGTAGCGCTGGCGGAATTCACCCATGCGCCTCGGCAGGTGCGAGGGCAGCAGGCCGGTCAGCATCTGCATCACCCGGTCGGTTACCCCGCGCAGGCCCAGCCGTTCGAACCATCCATCGACCCGGCTCTTCAATGCGAACGCGGCGGGCACACGGGAAGTGCCGAGGCGGTCGATCAACAGGAAGCTGTCCTTGCCGTAGCGCTCGCCGATGTCATAGGCATCGCGGTGGATGTACTCGCCGGCAATCGGCAGGCGCTCGAAGCCGGTCAGCAGCTGGCGTCGGATCGCAGTGAGGCTGTCGGTGCGGTTGCTGCCGATGTAGAAGACCTCGGCGGGCTCCTTTTCGAAGGTATCCAGACGCACCGCGAACACCGCCAGCTTGCCGGCCGAACCGGCCGCTTCGAAGTGGCGGCTGGGGTCGGCGTTGAAGCGTGCCGGCGTATCGGCATCGACCCGGCGCACTTCCTCGGCGTAGCGTGGATCAGACGCGGCGCGGCCATCGCCGTCACCCACGTCGTCAGCGGCATAGTCACCGGCCTGCAGGCGCTGCAGGATCTGCTCGGGCGTATCACCCAGCGCGATGCCGAGGTGGTTGACCAGCTGCAACTGGCCCTGCGCATCGACCTGCGCATACAGCGCCAGCTCGGTATAGGCCGGGCCACGGCGCACCAGCGCGCCGCCGGAGTTGTTGCAGATGCCGCCCAGCACCGAGGCGCCGATGCAGGAGGAGCCGATCACCGAATGCGGTTCGCGGCCCAGCGGTGCCAGGGTCTGCTCCAGGCGGTCGAGCGTGGCGCCGGGCAGGCACAGCACCTGGCGGCCCTCGTTCAACAGCTGGATGCCGGTCAGGCGCAGCGTGCTGACCAGCACGATCGGGCGCCCATAGTCGTCCCCATCCGGGGTCGAGCCACCGGTCAGGCCGGTATTGGCCGCCTGCAGGATGATCGCCGCTCCGCCCTGCACCGCTGCCTGCAGCACATACCACAGTTCCAGCAAGGTACCTGGGCGCACCACCGCCAGCACCGGGCCATCGCCGAAGCGGTAGCCACGACGGAAGCGGCGCGTGGCCTTGTCGCCGGTCAACACATGGCGGCTGCCGACCGCGTCGCGCAACTGCGCCAGCACGGCGTCATGGCCACTCATGGCAGGTTGACCAGCGAATCGCGGCTGATGTCGGCGATGCGGCGCGCGCCGGTCAGTGTCATCGCCACGCGCATCTCCTTGGCGATCAGGTCCAGCAGGTTGGCCACGCCGGCCTCGCCCTGCGCGGCCAGCGCATAGACGAAGGCGCGCCCCAGCAGCACGGTATCGGCCCCCAGCGCCAGCATGCGCACCACGTCCAGGCCGGTACGGATGCCCGAATCGGCGAGGATCTTCAGGTCGCCCTGCACCGCATCGGCGATGGCCGGCAATGCACGTGCGGTAGACAGCACGCCATCCAGCTGGCGACCACCGTGGTTGGAAACCACGATGCCATCGGCACCGAACCTGACCGCATCGCGCGCATCATCCGGGTCGAGGATGCCCTTGATCACCATCGGGCCCTTCCAGAACTCGCGGATCCACTCCAGGTCCTTCCACGAAATGGACGGATCGAAGTTGCTGCCCAGCCAGCCGATGTAATCCTCCAGCCCGGTCGGGTTGCCGCGGTAGGTGGAGATGTTGCCCAGGTCATGCGGACGGCCGAACAGGCCGACGTCCCACGCCCAGTGCGGATGGGTGACGGCCTGGCCGATGCGGCGCAGCGAGGCATTCGGGCCGCTCATGCCGGAGTGTGCGTCACGGTAGCGCGCGCCCGGCACCGGCATGTCCACGGTGAACACCAGCGTGGTCACGCCGGCGGCCTGTGCCCGCTCCAGCGCATTGCGCATGAAGCCACGGTCGCGCAGCACGTACAGCTGGAACCACATCGGCCGCTGGATGGCCGGTGCCACTTCGTCGATCGGGCACACCGATACGGTGGACAGGGTGAACGGGATGCCCCGGCTGTCGGCCGCGCGCGCCGCCTGCACTTCACCGCGGCGGGCATACATGCCGGTCAGGCCGACCGGCGCCAGCGCCACCGGCATTGCCAGCGTTTCGCCGAACAGCTCGGTTTCCAGGCTCAGGTCGGACATGTTGCGCAGGATGCGCTGGCGCAGCGCGATGTCGGACAGGTCGGAAACGTTGCGCTTCAGCGTGTGCTCGGCATACGCGCCGCCATCGATGTAGTGGAACAGGAACGGCGGCAGCCGGCGTTGCGCTGCGGCACGGTAATCGGTGGAGGCGGAGATGATCATGGGGTCAACCGTGTGGGGAAGGCAGGCGCGAGGCCCGCGCACGCCGGGCTTCGTTGTCATCGAGCGTGCGCAGCGTGGTGTGCACGAACTCGAGGTGGGCATGCGCGGCGGCGCGCGCGCGTTCGGGGTCGCCGGCCAGCACCGCATCCATCATTTCGCGGTGCTGGTCGGACAGGGGCGAGAAGGTCCTCGCTGAGGTGTAGAGCTTCTCGCGGCTCTGCGAGATGTTGGTCTGCAGCAGTTCGAACAGGCCGCGCATCACCTGCAGCAGCACCAGGTTGTGGGAGGCCTCGGCGATGGACAGGTGGAAGGCCGCGTCAGCCTCTGCTTCACCGGTGGGGTCGTCCTTGCCGTGCGCGTCCATCATGGTCTGGAAGGCCTGCGCGATGCGCGTACGGTCCTCATCGGTGGCTCGCAGCGCCGCATGCCAGGCAGTGGCACCTTCCAGCGCGTGGCGGATCTCCAGCACGTCAAAACGGTATTCCGGGTCGCCCTGGAACAGCGGCAGGTACGGCGCCAGCGGTTCATCCAGCGCCTGCCGCGCGCGCGCCGCCGGTTCGGCCACGTAGGTGCCGCCACCGATGCGTGCGGTCAGCAGGCCCTGGCTGGCCAGCTGCGCGATGGCCTCGCGCAGCGCGGTGCGCGAGACCCCCAGCTGCACCGCCAGGGTGCGCTCGGCGGGCAACCGGTCGCCCGGCCGCAGCCGCTGTTCCTGCACCAGGCCGCGCAGCTGCGCGGCCACCCTGTCCGAAATACGTTGCGTGCTCATGGCGCCATTGTGGCCCGAAGCGCACAGCGGGTGGTCGGCCAGCCATGCATGGCTCAGGGAATCATCCAGGTCAGCCAGTAGGCCTGGGCCAGGGTGATCAGGCCGACCATCGTGGTGAAAATCAGGCTGTGCTTGACGGTGAAGCGGAACAGGTCCGACTCCTTGCCGGCCAGGCCGACCGCCGCGCAGGCAATGGCAATCGACTGCGGCGAGATCATCTTGCCGGTAACGCCACCGGTGGTGTTGGCCGCCACCAGCAGCACGTCGGATACGCCGATCTGCTGCGCGGTGGTGGCCTGCAGCGCCGAGAACAGCGCATTGGACGAGGTATCCGAACCGGTCAGGAACACGCCCAGCCAGCCCAGGAACGGCGAGAAGAACGGGAACGCATCGCCGGTGTGCGCCAATGCCAGCGCCAGTGTTGCCGACAGGCCCGAGTAGTTGGCGATGAAGGCGAAGGCGAGCACCATGCCGATCGAGTAGATCGGCATGCGCAGCTCACGCACGGTTTCGCCGAAGGTCTGCAGCGCCGAGCGGGCCGGCATGCGCAGTGCGATGATCGCGATCACCGCCGCAAGGATGATCGCGGTGCCGGTGGCCGAGAACCAGTCGAATTTGTAGATCGCCTCATAGCTGAGCGGCGCGTCGACGATCGGCGGCATCTTCTGCACCCTCTGGTCCAGGCCCGGCACCGGGAGCTTGAGCACCCAGCCTTCCAACGGGCCGCCTGCCGCGAACAGCGACTTGAACGGCTTGATGCTCCACAGCGTGACCATCGCGGTGAGGATCAGGAACGGCGACCACGCCTTGGCGATCTGGCCGACGCTGTAGCGTGGTGCCTCCAGTGCCTGCGCGGCCGCCTCGGCGCTGGTTTCGGTATCGAAGCGGAAGATCCGTACCGGCTTCCAGCGGCGCAGGAACAGGGTCAGGCACACCAGCGACGCCAGCGAGGCGGTGATGTCCGGCAGCTCCGGGCCGATGAAGTTCGAGGTGAGGTACTGCGCGATGGCGAACGAGCCACCGGCCACCAGCACCGCCGGCCAGGTTTCCCTGATGCCACGCCAGCCATCCATGATGGCCATGATCCAGAACAGCACGATCACAGTCAGGAACGGCAGCTGGCGGCCGGCCATCTGGCCGATCTCGAATGCGTCCAGGCCGGTGACCTGCCCGGCCACGATGATCGGGATGCCCATCGCACCGAACGCCACCGGCGCAGTGTTGACGATCAGGCACAGGCCGGCGGCATACAGTGGCTTGAAGCCCAGCCCGACCAGCAGCGCCGCCGTGATCGCCACCGGCGCACCGAAGCCGGCCGCGCCTTCCAGGAAGGCACCAAACGCGAAACCGACCATCAGCATCTGCAGGCGCTGGTCTTCGGTCACCGACAGGATCGAGGCGCGGATGATGTCGAACTGACCGGTCTTGACCGAGACCTTGTAGAGGAACACCGCGCCGATGATGATCCAGGCGATCGGCCACAGGCCGTAGACGAAGCCGAAACCGGCCGCGCCCAGCGCCTGGCTCAACGGCATGCGGTAGAACAACAGGGCCACGCCAAGCGCGATGGCCACGGTGATCGTGCCGGCCAGCCAGCCCTTCATGCGCAGCACGGCCAGGGCAATGAAGAAGAACGCGATCGGCAGCAGCGCGATCAGGCTGGACAACCACAGGTTGCCGGCGGGGTCGTACAGGTGTTGCCAGGGCTGCATGAAGGCTCTCGACTGGGGCGGGATGTGCTCCACCGCAGGCGGTGGGTCGCCATGGCTGTCGATTATTGGTCGTACCAATAATGATTTCGATCAGACCACTTGCAGCGGATTTAACCGCCGCTCCGACGAAGTGCCTATTAGACCATAGGGCTAGACTTCATATTGGTCCGACCATTCAGTCCGCATGGTAGTGCCGGCCGCTGGCCGGCAATTCGAGATTCCCTACGAGATCCGTTTCTCCAACCGCCGCATCACCGCCAGCACCAGCACGCAGAGCACGCTCACCCCGATGGCGATCACGTACTTGCTGATCCCCACCGCAATCCCGATGGCCGCTGCCATGATCAGCGAGCTGGCCGTGGTCAGGCCGCTGACCTGGTCCTCGCGTGACCCACGCAGGATGGTGCCAGCGGCAACGAAGCCGACACAGGCCACCACCGCTTCGATCAGGCGCACCGGATCGACCTGCAGCAGGTCGCGGTAGCGCTCCTGCTGGAAATGCTCGGCCACCGAGTCGCCGAGGCCGACGATCAGCGCAGCGGCCCCCGCGATCAGCATGTGCGTACGCAGGCCAGCGGCGTGCTTGCCCATCTCGCGCTCGACGCCCAGCACGCCGCCGAACAGCATCGCTGCGGCTACGCGCAGCAGGATCGAGACATCCTGGGTGAGTTCCATGGCCAAGCTCCGGGATTTTCCCGGAGCGTCGCGTGGCCCCCGTGGCACAGAGGTGAAGGCCACGCCACAGTCCGTTCACCCGGTAGCGCCGGGCGACACCCGGCGGCACCGCACCCTGCGTTCAACGCATCACTGCGCCAGGTAGCCACCATCGATGGCGTAGTACGCGCCGGTCGCAAACGAGGCGTCGTCGCTGGCCAACCAGGCCACCAATGCCGCCACTTCCTCGGCCGTACCCAGCCGCTTCAGCGCGTGCCGTCCTTCCAGCGTGGCACGCACCTTCGGGTCCATCTTCTCCAGCAGCGGCGTGCTGATGAAACCCGGACCCACCGCGTTGACACGGATGCCGTCGGCCGCATGTTCCCACGCGGCGGTCTGGGTCAGCCCGACCACGCCGTGCTTGGCCGCCGCATAAGCGGTGGAACCGGCATAGCCCACCTGGCCCAGGATCGAGGCCATGTTGATGATGCTGCCGCCGGTTCCAGCGGCCCGCATTGCCTGGATCTGCGCACGCTGGCACAGGAACACACTGGTGAGGTTGACGTCGATGACCCGCTGCCAGCCCTCGATCGGATAGTCGCCGCTGCTGGCCGCCGGCCCGCCGATACCGGCGTTGTTGACCGCCACATGCAGGCCGTCAAGTTCCTTGACCGTGCGCTGCACCGCCGCCTCCACCGCTGCATCGTCGGTGACGTCCAGCGCGATGCCGATGGCCTGTGCGCCGGTGCTGCGCAACTGCGCCACGGTGGCATCCACCGCATCCTGCTTGAGGTCCCAGACCGAAATACGGGCACCGGATGCGGCCAGCGTCTGTGCCACGGCCAGGCCGATGCCCGACACGCCGCCGGTCACGATCGCGGTCTTGCCGGTCAGCTGGTAATCAATCATCTGCATTCTCCATCGGTGGGGGTAGCGATGCGGCGCGCGGCCGCCAATCCATCACCTTACGCCGGCCGCTGTGACGAGCAGACCAACAGCCTGTCCGCGGATGATCGTTCCAGCAATGAAACCTCAACCGAAGTTCATGTAGGGAATCAAGTACGGATATAGCGGCAAAACGCTGGCGTATGTCCGGCACCCCGTTCAACTTGGCCGTAATGACCAATCGGTTTGACCGTATTCAAATCCCCTGCGAATGATTCGCAGCGACAATGGGAAACGTTTCCAGTTTCTTCGACACATTCCTTCCAACCTGGCGTTTTCCGGCCTTCCAGGCTGCCCGCTACGCGGGGCAGCACATGGGCTCATGGCGCCAGCGCCTCCCCCTCCTGTACGTGCCGAGCGATGTCCCGATACTTCACCTTTGCCGATTACCGCCGCTTCGGCCAACGCCACGGCTTCGATTACCGCGCTGATCCGGAACACCTGCGTGACGACCAGTGGGCCGGCCGCGGCGAAGTCAACGAACAGTTCATGCGCGGTGGCATGAGCCTGATCGCCTCCGACGTGCATAACCGGTTCCCCTATGTGGCGACCGCGCAACAGCGGCCCGGGCTCGCCATCCGCGTGATGCTGCAGGGTCAGGTCGACGTGCGTATCCCGCGACGCGGAAGTTTCACCCTGCGTGCCGGCACCGCGATGACCGCCCACCATCGCGACCAGATCGAGATGACCGGCGTGCACCCCGGCGAAACGCGCCTGCGCGGGGTCAGCGTGATCGTGCCGGGTGGCATCGACGCGGATGTTTTCCAGATGCCACAGCTGGAAAAAGCGCTTGGCACGCACCTGGAATGCCGCCACTGGGCCATTCCCCACGCCATGCTGCCGGTGCTGGGCCAGTTGTTCGACAGCCCGTGGCAGGACGGCATCGACGCGCTGTGGCGCGAAGGCGTGGCATTGCAGCTGCTGGCCCTCGGCCTGCAGGCCGAGGATCTGCAGACCGATCCGGTGCGCACGCTGCGTGCCGGCCAGCGCGAGCGCCTGGAACGGGTACGCAGTTACCTGCATGACGACCCCAGCCATGCACACAGCCTGGTCGAGCTGGCCCGGCTGGCCTGCATGAGCCCCAGCTCATTGCGCCGCCATTTTGCCCAGCAGTATGGAAGTTCGGTATTCGACTACCTGCATGAACAGCGCATGCGCCATGCCGAACAGGGCCTGCGCGAAAACGGATGGACGGTTGAGCAGGCCGCCGCCGCCAGCGGCTACCGCCACCCCAGCAACTTCGCCGCCGCGTTCCGCAAGCGCTTCGGCCTGGTCCCCAGCCGCTGGCGTACGGGCCCGTCGAAGGTGGGGTGAGAATCCCCGCTCCGGTAGGTGTCGACCATGGTCGACACGCTCCTGCACCGTCGCCGATGCCGGCCAGCGGCCGGCACTACCAAAGCCGCCTGATTCGACATGCCATGACTCAGCCCCGGTAGGTGTCGACCTTGGTCGACATGCTCTCGCGCCGTCGCGGATGCCGGCCAGCGGCCGGCACT
>NZ_JBMRGJ010000019.1:0-84825 GCF_049384325.1 Stenotrophomonas sp. CASM114
CCGCCGTGGTTGCCGGCCGCCCCGCCATCCCACGGAATGCACGCTGTTGCTGTTGCTGTTGCTTCGGCCGTTGCCGTTGCATCGGCGGGTGCAGGGCGCAGCCCTGCCGAGCAACCCTATACTTGCCGCCGTGACTGCCTTCCCTGCCCTCGTTCCGCTGGATGCGCCACTGCTGGTGGGCTACAGCGGCGGTGTCGACTCGACCGTGCTGCTGCACTGGCTGTGGCGCTGCGCCAAGGCCTCCGGCACGGCGCTGCGCGCGGTGCATGTGCACCATGGCCTGCACCCCGATGCGGACGACTGGGTGCCGCATTGCCAGCAGCAATGCGCAGCGCTGGGCATCGAACTGGCCGTGCATCGCGTGCAGATCGACCCTACATCGGGCCTGGGCCTGGAAGGCGCAGCACGGCAGGCGCGACGCACCGCGTTCGTCGCCGAACTGCGCGACGGCGAAACACTGGCGCTGGCGCAGCACCTGGACGACCAGGCCGAGACCTTCCTGCTGCGTGCCCTGCGTGGCTCCGGCGTCGATGGTCTTGCCGCGATGTCCGCAGACAGCCGCGTAGGCGAACACCGTGTGTGGCGACCGCTGCTGGCGGTGCCGCGCCGTGCGCTGCTCGATTACGCGCACCAGCACGCGCTGCGCTGGGTTGAAGACCCCAGCAACGCCGACGACCACGCCGATCGCAATTTCCTGCGCCTGCAGGTGCTGCCGTTGCTGCGCCAGCGCTGGCCGCACGCCGCCGCGGCATTGGCGGGCAGCGCCCTGCATTGCCGGCAGACCCGCGCGCTGCTGGACGAGGAGGACGCCGAGCTGATCGCGCATCTGGAGGTGGCACCGCGTGTGCTGTCGCTGCAGCTGCTGCGCCAGGTGTCACCGGGCCGCGCCGCGCGCGTGCTGCGTGCCTGGGTGATCGGCCATGGGGCCGCCCCACTGCCGGCCACGGTGCTGCAGCAGGCGCTGGACGAACTGCTGCCAGCCAGCAACGATCGCCAGGCGCGGGTGCGCTGGCACGATCATGCCATCCAGCAATGGCGCGATCATGCCTATCTCCTGCCCGCGCAACTGCCGGCGCTTCCCCATGATTGGCAGGCCGGATGGGATGGACGCGCGCCATTGGCGCTGCCCGATGGCGGTCAGCTGCACCTGCACGGCGCCGAGGCCTTCGAACGGCCGCTCCAGGTCCGTGCGCGTGTGGGCGGCGAACGCATCCTGCTGCCCGGTCGCCAGCATTCGCATGCGCTGAAGGACTGCCTGCAACGCGAACACCTTGCCCCCTGGCGACGCGCCCAGCTGCCGCTGGTCTTCGATGGAGCGCAGCTGCTTGCCGCCGCCGACGTGGTCATCGCAGCTCCCCTGCAGGCCTGGTTGCAGGCCCACGACGCGCAGCTGCAGTGGCGTCCGGGCGGCTGGTGAATTGACCCCCGCGCGCAGCCCGTCCACACTTGCCGCATGGCCAAGAAGTCCCCCGAAAACGCCTCCCCGGTCGCCCAGTTCGAGCAGTCGCTCGAATCGCTGGAACAGCTGGTGGAGCAGATGGAAACCGGCGAGCTGAGCCTGGAAGCGTCGCTCAGTGCTTACGAACGCGGTGTCGGTCTGTACCGTCAGTGCCAGCAGGCGCTGGAGCAGGCCGAATTGCGCGTGCGCCTGCTCAGCGATCCGGCCCAGCCGGAAACGGCCGAGCCTTTCGATCCGCCCAACCATGACGGCTGAAGCCCTGTTCGCGCGCTGGCGCGACCGTATCGAAAGCCAGCTCGATGCCGCCCTGCCCTCGCCCGCCGAAGCACCGCAGCGCCTGCACCAGGCCATGCGCTATTCGGTGCTGGGCGGTGGCAAACGCATGCGCCCGCTGCTGGTGTATGCCAGTGGCCACCTGTTCGGCGCGCAGCCGGAACAGCTGGACGCGGCGGCGATGGCTGTCGAGCTGATCCACGCCTATTCGCTGGTACATGACGACCTGCCGGCGATGGACGACGACGCCCTGCGCCGCGGCAAGCCGACCACCCACATCGCCTTCGACGAAGCCACCGCGATCCTGGCCGGCGACGCCCTGCAGACGCGTGCCTTCGGCCTGCTGGCCGATGCGCCGCTGCCGGCCACGCTGCGCGTGGCCTGCCTGCAGACCCTCGCTCACGCGTCCGGCGCCTCCGGCATGTGCGGCGGCCAGGCGCTGGACATCGATGCCACCGGCCAGCAGCAGACCCTGGCGGCACTGACCCGCATGCATGCGCTGAAGACCGGCGCGCTGATCCGTGCAGCGGTGCGCATGGGGGCGCTGTGCGGCCAGGCCCACGAGCCGCAGCTGGCCCAGCTCGACAGTTTCGCCGATGCACTCGGCCTGGCCTTCCAGATCCGCGATGACATCCTCGATGTCGAAGCCAGTTCCGAACAGCTGGGCAAGACCGCCGGCAAGGACGAGGCGCAGGACAAGAGCACCTTCCCCGCGCTGCTCGGCATGGACGGCGCGAAGGCGCAGCTGCGCGAACTGGCCGCACGCATGCAGGCCACGTTGGCCGGCCATGGCGAAGAGGCCGATGCGCTGCGCGCGCTGGCAACGCTGGCGGTGGAACGCGATCACTGATCGCCGCCGGTGACGCTGCCCTCAAACAGGAACGCCCGGCAATGCCGGGCGTTCCTGTTTGCGCATGCGGCCGGTATTACTTGATCAGGCGCAGGGTGAACGGGTAGCGATAGGCTTCGCCGTTGTTGGCCTTGACTGCGGCAATGATGCAGAACACCAGGTTGATGATGCCCACGATCGGCGCCAGGATGCCGCCGATGATCACCACCATCAGGATGATGCTGATGACCATGGCGATGGTCACGGTGATCTGGAAGTTCAGCGCTTCCTTGGCCTGGTCGGTCACGAAGGCCTTGCTGGCGTCATCCTTGTTGATCAGCCAGATGATCAGGGCGCCGATGAACCAGGTGAAGATGCCCAGCAGGTGCGCAGCCAGCGCCATGGTGCGCTGGTCGGCCGGGGCATCGGTGGTTGCCGGCGGCGGCGGGACGTTATCGAATTCGCTCACGACAAAACTCCTTTTCATTGGGTGGTCTTGACCCACCAGCACCAAGCTGGTTGCGTCAGGCGCGCATAGCTTACGTCATCAATGCCATCAATCATTACCGGCGACGGTCATCCGCCCCAGCAGGATCGAACCGGTCCGGATGTGCGAGCGCGGGTCGACGTCGCTGCCGACCGCCTCGATGCTGCTGAACATCTCGCGCAGGTTGCCGGCGATGGTGACGCCGTCCACCGGGTACTGGATCTCGCCGTTCTCGACACGGAAGCCGCCCGCGCCTCGTGAGTAATCGCCGGTCACCCCGTTCACGCCCTGCCCCATCAGCTCGGTCACCAGCAGGCCGTCACCCATCTGCCGGGCGATCTCTTCCAGCGGGCCGGCATTGGCCGCCAGCTGCAGGTTGTGCACGCCGCCAGCATTGGCGGTGGTCTGCAGGCCCAGCTTGCGCGCCGAATAGCTGCCCAGCACGTAGCGCTGCAGTACGCCGTCTCGGACCAGCGCCGAACTACGGGTGGCCACGCCGTCGCCGTCGAAGGCGGCCGAGCGCAGGCCACGGCGCAGGTGCGGCAGCTCGTCGATCTGCATCCATTCCGGGAACAGGCGTTGGCCGACGCTGTCCAGCAGGAAGCTGGCCTGGCGGTACAAGGCGCCGCCGGACACCGCCGACAGCAGGTGGCCGACCAGGCTGCGCGCCACTTCCGGGGCGAACAGCACCGGCATGCTGCCAGTAGCCAGTGAACGCGGCTGCAGGCGGGCCACGGTGCGCTCGGCGGCACGACGGCCGACCAGGCCCACGTCTTCCAGGTCCTCCCGGGCAAGCGCGCTGGTGTACCAGCCATCGCGCTGCATGCCATCGCCCTGCCCGGCGATCAGCGCGCAGCCGACCGAATGGTGGGTGCCGCGCTCACGACCAAAGAAACCATGCGAATTGGCATACACCGACAGGCTCTGCATGCTCGACACCGATGCGCCGTCGGAATTGCGGATCTGCGCGTCGGCCTCGCGACCGGCCGCCTCGCAGGCCAGGGCCAGGTCCACCGCCTCATCGGCCTGCAACGCCCACGGGTGCCAACCGTCCAGCTCAGGGAAGTCGGTGGCCATCAGTGCGGCCTCGGCCAGGCCGGCAGCCGGGTCATCCTCGGTATGCCGGGCAATCGCGCAGGCCTGCTCGACCGTAGCGGCCAGGCTGGCCTCGTTCAGGTCACCGGTGCTGGCACTGCCCTTGCGCTGGCCGAAATAGACGGTCACGGCGATGCCGCGGTCACGCGTGGACTGCACGATCTCGACCTCGCCGAGGCGGACATTGACCTCCAGTCCGCGGTCCTCGCTGCAACTGACCTCGGCCTGGCTGGCGCCCAGCGCGCGGGCGCGGTCGAGCAGCTGCTGGGAGAGGTCGGCCAGCCGTTCCAGCCGGGCCGGGCTGTCGTCGCCGACGGCCACTTCAGGGGCGATCACGTTCAATGCTTTATCCTGTACAGGTTGGGCCCGGCATCACGCCGGGCGACTTTTTTTGAGATCAGGTAGGGACGATGCGCGGACGCGACGAAGAAACCGGTGAATTCCACGACAAGAGCCGCAGCCAGAACCGGCGCGACGCGCTCGACGTCCTGGCCCTGGGCGAGAAGCTGGTGTCGTTGACCCCGGCCCAGCTGGCGCGCCTGCCGATCCCGGAAGACCTGCTGCCGCATATCGCCGAGTGCAAGCGCATCACCGCCCACATCGCCCACAAGCGCCAGCTGGCGTTCCTGGCCAAGCACATGCGCCGCGAGGACGAGGCAACGCTGGACGCGATCCGCGATGCGCTGGACGCCAACAGCGAGACTGGCCGCCGCGAAGTGGCGATGATGCACCGCGTGGAAGACTGGCGCGACCGCCTGTTGGCCGACGGTGACAAGGCGCTGGCCGCCCTGCTTGACGACTACCCGCAGGCCGACCGCCAGCAGCTGCGCACCCTGGTCCGCAACGCGCAGGCCGAAAAGGCGAAGAACAAGCCGCCGCGCGCCTACCGCGAGATCTTCCAGGTGCTGCGTACGCTGATGCTGCCGGCGGCGCTGGGCTTGAAGACGGCGGGCGACGAACACGCCGGCGATCCGGTCGACGAGGCCGACGAGGACTGAGTCCGCGCCGGCCCGGGCGGTGGCCGCGGCCATCGCCACGCTCAGGCCTGCGTACCGCCGACGGTGATGCCCTCGATCAACAGCGAGGGCTGGCCGACACCCACGGGCACACTCTGCCCGTCCTTGCCGCAGATGCCCACGCCCTCGTCCAGGGCCAGATCGTTGCCGACCATGCGCACCTTCTGCATGGTCTCCGGGCCGTTGCCGATCAGGGTCGCGCCCTTCACCGGGGTGGTGATGCGGCCATCCTCGATCAGGTAGGCCTCGGTGGCCGAGAACACGTACTTGCCGCTGGTGATGTCGACCTGGCCACCGCCGAAGTTCACCGCGTACAGGCCCTTCTTCACCGAACGGATCATCTCCTGCGGGTCGTGCTCGCCGGCGCGCATGTAGGTGTTGGTCATGCGTGGCATGGTCAGGTGCGCGAACGATTCGCGGCGCCCGTTGCCGGTCGGGGCCATGCCCATCAGCCGCGCGTTGAGGCTGTCCTGCATGTAGCCGACCAGGATGCCGTCCTCGATCAGCGGGGTGCACTGGCTCGGGTGGCCTTCGTCGTCGATGTTCAACGAACCGCGGCGACCGTCGAGGGTGCCGTCGTCGACGATGGTCACCCCCGGTGCGGCGACGCGCTCGCCGATGCGGCCGGCGTAGACGCTGGTGCCCTTGCGGTTGAAGTCGCCTTCCAGGCCGTGGCCGACCGCTTCGTGCAGCAACACGCCCGGCCAACCCGGGCCGAGCACCACCGGCATCATGCCGGCCGGCGCCGGCACCGCGTCCAGGTTCACCAGCGCCTGGCGCAGCGCTTCCTGGGCCAGGGCTTCGGGGCGGCCGCTGGCGAACAGCGCTTCGTAGCCATAACGGCCACCACCACCGGCGTAGCCGGACTCGCGACGGCCGTTGTGTTCGACGATGACCTGCACGTTCAGGCGTACCAGCGGGCGCACGTCGGCCGCCAGCACGCCGTCGCTGCGGGCGATCAGCACCGTATCGACGCCGCCGGACAGGCTCACCATCACCTGCTTCACGCGCGGGTCGGCGGCACGCAGGTAGCCATCCAGGCGCTTGAGCACCTCGACCTTGGCCTCGTTGCCGATGCCGTCGATCGGGTCCAACGCTGGGTACAGCGCGCGCGCATTGCCGCGCAGCAGTGAACGTCCGGTCTGCGCACCGCCCTCGCGCGAGATCGCGCGCGCCGACTGCGCCGCCGCCAGCAGCGCATCGGCATGGATGTCATCGGAGTAGGCGAAGCCGGTCTTCTCGCCGGAAATCGCCCGCACGCCCACGCCCTGCTCGATGGAATGGGCGCCGTCCTTGACGATGCCGTCTTCCACGCTCCAGCTCTCGCGGCGGGCGTGCTGGAAATAAAGGTCGCCGAAGTCGACACCAGGGCCGAGCAGCTGCCCGAAGGTGCGCTCCAGGCCGGCGGTATCCAGGCCGCCGGGGCGCAGCAGGCGGTCTTGGGCAAGCGTCAGGGCGATATCAGTCATGGTTTCGATCTGGGGGTGCGGGGGCGCTCAGGCAAGCCCCGTGAACGGGAAGCCGTGCTCAGCGCGAGCGCGGCAGGTCGGTGACGGTCGGCGGAATGGCCGGTGCAGGTGCCGGCACGGGCGGTGATGGGGTCTTGTCGCGGCTGCGCTCGATCACTTCCACCTTCGGCTCCTTCCATGGACCGGTCACCTTGTAGGTACGGGCGCCAATCTCGCCCAGCGGCTTGGACAATACCGCATTGGTGGCCGCGCCCAGCGCCGCCCCCACCGGGCCGCCGGCCACCGCACCGACCACGGTCAGCAGGTTGCCCGCGCGCGGGTTGACGTCGATGGTCTGGTCGAACTGCTGGTTGCGCAGGTCGGCCTGGCCACGGATGGTGATGTTGGCCGCCGGGCCTTCGATCAGCACCTTGTCGGTGCGCGCCATGCCCTGACCGAACTGCATGCTGCCCTCGATCTGGTTGAACGCGAAGCCCTTGGAGAAGAAGTCGCGGAAATCGAACATCAGCCGCCGCGGCAGCTGCGCGACGCTGAGCAGGCCCAGCACGCGGCCGGCGCCCGGCTCCAGCTCCAGCAGCTGGCCATTGCGCGCATGCAGGTCGAGGCTGCCCTGCAGGTTGCCCAGCTGGAAGTCCGACGGCCCCCCGCTCCAGGCCGCCTGCAGCTGCGCCTGGCCGGAACCGCCGCGCAGCTGGCCGCCATAATCAAGGTTCTGCATCAGCCCGCCCAGGTCCTCGCTGCGCACCTGCGCGGTCAGTTCGGTGCGGGCGCCGCCCGTACGGCCGAGCCAGCGGCCGGTGATGTCGATTTCCTGGTCCGGCGCGCGGAAGCGCAACGCGTCCACGTTCAGGCCGTTGGCCAGCGGGCGCGTGCGCAGCACCGCCTGGCCCAGCACCACCTCGCCGAACTTCAGGTCGGCGATGTCCAGCGCGAACGGCGGCAGCGTGGCCGGGTCCATGTCATTGGCACCGGCCTGTACCCGCGCCGGCGCGGCGGCCGCACCCGGTGCCGTCGGCAGTGACTGCCAGTGCACGCGGTCAAGCTGGCCGCTGATGGTGCCGCCGTCGGCGTTGGGTACGGTCAGGCGGCCGGCCAGCGACGGCCCGTCCAGGCGCACGTCCAGTGCCTGCGGGCCCGGGTGCAGCTGCAGCCGGGTCTGCTCGAACACTCCGCCGATCAGCTTGAGCTGGCCGACCTGCACGTCGACCGCGCGCAGCGGCATCGCGTCGTCGTCACTTCCACCGCGCGCCAGGCTGATCCACTCCAGCGCATCCAGGGTCGGGCTGCGGCCATTGACCGTCAGTCCGCTCGCCGGCGGCTCGCGGTCGACATGGTCGCTGCCCAGCGTGACCTGCACACCGGTCTGGTTGTTGTGGCTGCGCGCGGCCAGGGCCAGGCGCTGGCCGAACGCTACGTCGATGCGGCCGGCGCCCATCGGCAGCTGCGCGGCCACCGTGGTCGCCAGCGGCTCGGCGGCCGGCTTGTCCAGCGGCGCCGGCAGGTCGAGCCGGGTGCCGACCAGGTCCGAACCCAGTCGCAGCTCGCTCGGCGGCGCAGGTGCGCCGGGCGCCACCTTGGGCAGGTTGACGCCGATGGTCCAGGCCGAATTGCCGTTGATGTAAGGCTTGAGCCAGGCCATCTCCGGAGCACGGTCGATCAGCACGCTGGCATCGAGGCGGGCGGTCAGCTGCGACTCGAAGGCGCGCGTGCTGTCATGCACGTAACCGCCGGCACGCAGGCTCAGCCGTCCTTCCTGGCCGAGGTGGCGCACCGCCAGGTCCTCGGCGCCGAAACCGCCATTGCTGTAGCGCGCCTGCCCGTGCATGTTGTCAAAGGTCAGCTGGAAGCGCTTGTCGACCAGCTTCACGCCGGCCAGATCGACCGTGCCCTGCAGGTGGCCCTCGCCTTCATCCTGATGCAGCGGCTGCAGCAGATCGAAGGTCACATGGGCCGGACCGCTGGCGACCAGATTGTCCAGCGTATCGCCGTAATCCTTGTGCAACGGGCTCAGGCGCAGCATCGCCAGCAGCTTGCCGGCCTCGCTCGGCGCATCGGCACGTACGTACAACGGCTGGTGCCCGAAGTCCGGAATGCCCGCTTCGAATTTCTGTACCGCCACGCCGGCAAGATCACCCCGTCCACGCATGTCGAAGCCAGGGCCGATGAAGGCGATGTCGGCGTCGACCTGGCTCATCAGCGGCCAGTCGTGCTGGAAGCGGATGTCGCCATTGGTGATGTGGCCGGTGGCCTCGAAGCGGCCATCATTGTTGTCGAACGGCCAGTCGTCCAGGTCACCGGTGACCAGGCCGACGCCATTGCGCACCTGGCCGCCAGCCAGCGCCATGTCCAGCCAGTCGGTGGCGCCCTTGCTCATCTTGGAGTGGATCCAGAAGCGCTTGGCCGCCGTCATCGGCACGTCGTCCAGCTTCGCGGCCAGCTGCAGCCACGGCCGCGTGCCGTCGCCCTGGAACCAGACCCCGCCGCGCACGTCGGCCGCGTAGTCGGTGCCTTCCACACGCATCGCCGGCGTCCCGATCCGCCAACCACCGCCCTCGTCGCGCCAGCCCACGATCTGTCCGGCCAGGTGCAGGTCATGGCGCACGCCGAAGCCGGTCGGCCAATCGAACTGCAGCTGCCGTTGCGGTTGCAGCTGCAGGCTGAAGCCGTCGGCGTCGCCTTCAAAGCGCCCGCCCAGGCCGCGCAGGCCGGGCGAGTTGCCCACGCTGGCGAAACCCAGCGACTGCAGTTCACCCTGCGCCCACAGGGGGCCATCGCGTTCGCCCGACAGCTGCAAGGCGCGCACGTCCAGCTGCGGCCTGGACAGGAACAGCCAGCGACGCAGGCCCGGCTCAAGGCGATCACTCAGGGCCAGCGCACGCAGTGCGATGCCGGCCTGCACTTCACCGGAACGGACCTGCAGCTGTTTGCCGACCTGCAGCTGCAGGCCATCGAGGCGCTGCTCGCCGTCTTCATTCTTCAGCCGCAGCTGCGGTACCTGCAGCGCCCAGCCCTCGGCCTGGCGCTGCCAGCGCAGGCGGGCCTGCAGTCGCTGCAGCTGCAGCTGCGGCGCCGCCATGCCGGGTATCGGTGCGCCATCGATACGCACGTCGCGCAGGTCCGAATCCGTGGTCAGCGCCACCGGCGCGAAATCGCGCAGGGTCAACCACAGGTTCAACTCGCCCTTGCCCTCGCGCAGGCGCACGCCGCCAGCCGCCAGCAAGGGCGCCCAGGCGTGGAAATCGACCGGGTCGGCGCCCAGCCAGGCCTCGCCGTTGCCGCGCGCACGGTCCACGTCCAGCACCGCGGTCAGCGGCAGCGCTTCGGGCTGCGCCCAGGCGCGTACGCCCACGCGCAGGCGATCGCCATTGACCCGCATGCGCAGGTCGATGCGCGGCAGCGTGGTGTCGATGCCCAACGTCGGCGCCTGCACGCCCAGGCGCCCCCCGATCACCTGCAGCTCGCCCAGCCGGCGCAGCGCATCCAGCGGATCGCCGCCGTTGTCCGATTGCGGCAGCCCGCGCACCGTCCAGCGTCCGTCCTCGCCCTGCTGCAGGTCCAGCGCCAGGCCACGCAGGCGCAGTTCGGTCAACGAGCGGCCGGGCAGCAGCCCGCTGTACATTGACACCAGCACTTCGGCCTCGCCGATGGCCAGGCCCTGCCCGGCGCCGATGCGCAGGCCCTTCAGCTGCAGCAGCGGACCACGCCGGGTCCAGGCCGTCTGCAGCTGGTCGAAATGCACCGGCTGGCCGGCACGCTCACTCAGCCAGGCGGCAATCCTGTCGGGGTGACGCTCGGCCAGCGGCAGCAGCTGGCTGAGGGTACCCACCAGCAGTGCCAGCCCGACCAGGCCTACCGCGCAGGCGGCAATGAAATGACGGCGGATCCTTCGCAGTCGCAGGCGCGGCGGCGCGCTCATCGGCCACCGCCGGCCTGCGGCCGGCGAGGATCAGAGCAGAACGACATCGAATTGCTCCTGCAGGTACTGCTCGTCCGCCTGGAAGCGGATGCTCTTGCCGAGGAATTCCTCCAGCTCGGCCACCGCCGAGGATTCCTCGTCGGTGATGCGCGCGACCACCTTGGTCGAGGCGATCACCAGCAGGCGTGCGGCATCGAACTGGCGCACGGCACGGGTGATCTCGCGGAAGATCTCGTAGGTCACCGTTTCGGTGGTCTTGATGCTGCCACGGCCACTGCACTGCGGGCACGTTTCCGACAGCTGGCGCTCCAGGCTTTCCACCGTGCGCTTGCGCGTCATCTCCACCAGCCCCAGCGGCGAGAAGTCGTACACCGTGGTCTTGGCATGGTCGCGGGCCAGCGCCTTTTCCAGGGTGCGCAGCACCTGGCGGCGATGCTCGGCATCGTCCATGTCGATGAAGTCGATGATGATGATGCCGCCCAGGTTGCGCAGGCGCAGCTGGCGGGCCACCGCCTGTGCCGCTTCCAGGTTGGTGCGGAACACCGTCTCTTCCAGGTTGCGCTGGCCGAGGAACGAACCGGTATTGACGTCGATGGTGGTCATCGCCTCGGTCTGGTCGATCACCAGGTAACCACCGGATTTCAGCGGCACCTGCTTGTCCAGCGCGCGGCCGATCTCGTCCTCCACGCCGAACATGTCGAAGATCGGGCGGTCACCGGAGTACAGCTCCAGCTTCTCGGCCAGCACCGGCATGTACTTGGCGACGAAGGCCTGCAGTTGGCCGAAGGTCTCCTTCGAGTCCACCTTCACCTTGTCCACGTCCTTGCGGATCAGGTCGCGCACCGACCGCAGCGGCAGGCTCAGGTCTTCATAGATGATGCTGCACGACGGCGCTTCGCGGCCGCGGCGCTCGACCACGTTCCACACGCGCGACAGGTAGGCGATGTCCTCGGCGATGGCCTCGGCCGGCTGGCCTTCGGCGTTGGTGCGCACGATGTAGCCGTAGCCGCCGTGCTGCGCCGACAACTCGGTCACCAGCGCCTTCAGGCGGGCGCGCTCGGTTTCATCCTCGATGCGCGCGGACACCCCCACCACCTTGGACTGCGGCAGCAGCACCATGTAGCGCGAGGGAATGCTGATCTGCGTGGTCAGGCGTGCACCCTTGGTGCCGATCGGGTCCTTCACCACCTGCACCACGATGTCCTGGCCGTCACGCAGCAGCTCGACGATCGGCACGCTGGCCGGCGGCGGCAGGGTCGTGTTCTCGGTGTCGGCACTGGCCACCGGGGCCGGGCGCACCACGTCGTTGGCGTGCAGGAACGCGGCGCGCTCCAGGCCGACCTCGACGAACGCGGCCTGCATGCCGGGCATGACCCGCTGCACCTTGCCCTTGTAGATGTTGCCGACCACACCCCGGCGCCAGCCGCGCTCGATGTGCAGTTCCTGCAGCATGCCGTTCTCGATCACCGCGACCCGGGTTTCGCGGGGGGTCACATTGACCAGGATTTCCTCAGACATCGGCAGCCTCCCTGGCGGCATCGGCAGTGGGGGCCGGCACGCCACAGCGCGCCAGCAGACGATCGGTATGCAGCAATGGCAGCCCCATGACGCCGGAGTAGCTGCCGGAAAGATGTTCGATCCAGCGCTCGGCCCCGCCCTGGATGGCGTAGGCCCCGGCCTTGTCCAACGGCTCGCCGGTGGCGACATAGGCGGCGATGTCGGCGGCGGCGATCGGGGCGAAGGTCACTTCGGAAATGACCAGTTCGCTGTCCAGCCCGTCGGCACCGACCACCACCACCGCGGTCATCACCTGGTGGGTGCGCCCGGCCAGGCGCGCCAGCATCTCGCGCGCGCCGGCGGCGTCGGCCGGCTTGCCGAACACTTCACCGTCCAGCACCACCTCGGTGTCCGAGCCGAGCACCCGCGCCTGCGGGTCTTCGGCCAGCACCCGGGCCAGCCCGGCGCGCGCCTTGTCGGCGGCGACCCGGCACACATACTGTTCGGCACTCTCGGTCGCGGCGCGCTGCTCGACGACCTCCAGGTCCAGGGCCTGGAAGGGGCGTCCGAGTCGGGCCAGCAACTGGTTGCGTCGGGGGGAGCGGGAAGCAAGATAGAGCATCGGCACAGCATAACCTGAGCCCGTCACCTGAATCGTCGGCAACCCGTTACGGAACGCGTACAACCCCGTACAGGCTCACAGCGCGTTCATCGCTACGACACCACCCTCACCGCACAACAAGGAGATCCCATGCGCCTGACCGCCACCCCGCTGCTGCTCGCCCTGTCCCTCGCCCTTGGAACCTCGATGACTGCCCATGCTGCTCCGTCGTCGCCGTCGATCGCCGCCGCGGCCGAAGGCACCCTGCTGAACATTTCGGCCAACGCCGAGGCCACCCGCGTGCCGGACGTCGCCACCCTGTCGGCCGGCGTGGTCACCCAGGCCGCCGACGGCAACAGCGCCATGCGCCAGAACGCCCAGCAGATGGACAAGGTGCTGGCCGCGATCAAGGCCGCCGGCATCGCCGAGCGCGACGTGCAGACCAGCGGCGTCAGCCTCAACCCGCAGTACCGCTATGCCGACAACGAGGCGCCGAAGATCACCGGCTACCAGGCCAGCAACACGGTCAGCCTGAAGGTCCGTGACATCGCCAAGCTCGGCAAGGTGCTCGATGCGCTGGCCGCTCAGGGCGCCAACCAGATCAACGGTCCGCAGTTTGAGATCGACCAGCCCGAACCGGTCTATGACGAAGCCCGCCTGGCCGCGCTGAAGAAGGCCCAGGCCCGCGCCCAGACCTATGCCAAGTCGCTGGGCCTGCAGGTGCGCCGCATCGTCAGCATCTCCGAGAACAGCAGCGGCGGTTTCCGCCCGATGCAGATGATGCGCACCATGGCGGCCGGTGCGGCGATGGACAAGGCCACCCCGGTCGCACCGGGCGAATCGACCGTCTCGGTCAACCTGGACGTGGTGTTCGAACTGGGCCGCTGATCGCGTCCGCCGCGGTCGACGACACAGGCGGGTCCCGCAGGGGGCCCGCCTTTTTCGTGCCCTCCGCCGACACTGGCTGAAGGCCAGCCCAACGATCATGCCCCTGCCTCTAGGCAGTAGCCGTCGTGCCGCGCTACTGATGGACTGCCAGCCGCGTGCGGCAACCCCGCCACGGGCCCTGGTGCGTTGAGGACTTCGTCACTGGCATGGAGGTGGATCATGGTTCGTACGTACCCCGTTGCATCCCTGCATTTCGACCCCGCCCGGGTGGCCGCCTGGAGCGCGGCGATCGCCCTGCACCTGCTGGCCTTCCTGTTGCTGCTCATCCCTGCGACCTACCAGGCCGTGCAGGTCCCGCGTGAAAAGACGCCGGTCCGGCTGATCGAGAAGATCCCGCCACCGCCGACACCGCCGGTTCCGGTCACGCCCAGGGAGATCGTCCAGGTGGTGCCGAAACCGCGAACGCAGCCGGTGGTACCGCCACTGCCCGCGCCCACCGCGACCGTGGAGGAGACCCAGGGCATCGCGTTGCCGGCCGCCGAACCGGCTCCGCCGCAGCTGGCGCCCAGCATCGACACGTCCACCCCTCTGGCCGGCGCCCAGCTGCAGTACCGCAGCGCCCCGCCGCCGACCTACCCCATCCAGTCCCTGCGCAACCACGAACAGGGAACAGTGCTGTTGCGGGTGGAAGTGGACAGCCATGGCCAACCGGTCGCGGTCAGCGTCGAGCGCAGCAGCGGCTCGCGCAACCTGGACCAGGCCGCCCGCCAGCAGGTGCTCCGGCACTGGCGCTTCGAGCCTGCCCAGCGTGACGGCGTGGCAGTTCCGGCCATCGGCCTGGTACCGGTACAGTTCTCGCTGCCCGACTGAGCCCCACCACCGGCCCGGCCTCGCGCCGGGCCGGTCCCTGCCGCTGCCCGGGAAATGCGGACAGGCCAGGGACCAAGCGTTACCGATTAAGCAAAATTTCACGACTTCGTCACCTGCAGGAAACCTAGATTGGCGCGTCCCGGTATCGATCCGGCGACAGCCCTCAACGCTACGGTTTTCCAGTTAGGAGAGAAGCTGTGAAACACCCGATCCAACGGCCCGCCAGCCGCCGCCGCAGCACCCTGGCATCGTCCATCACCCACATCCTCACCGGCGGCGCCCTGCTGCTGGCCGGCGCCGTCGCTTCCTCCTCCGCCTTCGCGCAGGAAAAGGCCACCAACCTCGACCGCATCACGGTCACCGGCTCCAACATCCCGCGCACCAACACCGAGACACCGTCGCCGGTGCAGGTGGTGACCCGCCAGGAAATCGACCGCACCGGCAAGACCTCGCTGGCCGAGTACCTGCAGACCATCACCGCCGATGGCGCCGGCTCGATTCCCAAGACCTTCGGCAACGGTTTCGCCGGCGGTGGTGCCGGCATCTCGCTGCGCGGCCTGGGCGCCGGCTCGACGCTGGTACTGTTGAACGGCCGCCGCATGGCCACCTATGGCCTGGCCGATGACGGACAGAAGGTCTTCACCGACCTCAGCACCATTCCGCTCGATGCCGTCGAGCGCGTGGAAGTCCTGAAGGACGGCGCTTCGGCGATCTACGGTTCCGATGCCATCGCCGGCGTGGTCAACATCATCCTGCGCAGCGACTTCCAGGGCGCCATCCTGCGTGGCTCCTACGGCCTGTCCGGTGACAGCGATGGCGACGCCCGGAAGGCAACCCTGACCGCCGGTACCGGCGACCTGGCCACCGATGGCTGGAACGCCTTCTTCAGCCTGGACGTTGGCAAGACCGACGCGATCAAGATCAGCGACCGCAAGAACCGCAAGTGGATCGGTACCGGTGACACCCGCCCGTGGGGCTATGACAAGACCGCCCAGTTCCTCGGCGGTGCCTACACCCGTGGTGGCACCTCCGGCGGTTCCGGCCCGAACGGCTCCTACCTCGACGCCACCGGCCATCTGGTGCCGCTGCCGGGTTGCGCCGGCCTGACCACCATCGGTGGGCAGACCCCGGCCAGCATCGCCGCCGATGGCTGCCTGTGGGATCCGGCGCAGCAGTACCGCGACCTGATTCCGGAAGAGAAGTACGTCAACGTGTTCGGTCGCGCCAGCTTCGCCTTCGGTGAAGGCGGCGAGATCTACACCGAGATCGGCTACTCGAAGAAGGAAACCATCTTCAGCAACACCCCGTCCGGCGTGTCGGGCGGCTGGGGCTATCCGGGCGGCCCGGTCAATGCCAACAGTGGCCCCGGTGCCACCGTGCTGGGCCCGAACCATCCCGACAACCCGACCCCGGGCACGGCGCGCCGCGTGCGTTACTCGGCCTGGGATGTCGGCCCGCGCGTGACCGACAACACCAATGAGTTCAACCGCTTCCTGGTCGGCATCAAGGGCAACTGGGGCGACTGGAGCTACGACACCGCCTACCTGCACTCGGGCACCGACCTGACCAACAAGCGCACCGGCTTCCTGCGCTACAGCGCCGTCCAGTGTGCACTGGGCAATGCCAACTGCGCCGGTGGCGTGTGGCGTATCGGTGATGATGCCGGCAAGAACTCGCAGGCGCTGTACGACTACATCTCGCCCACGATCAGCGCCCGCGCCAAGTCCAGCCTGGACATGTTCGACTTCACCGTCTCGCGCAGCCTGATGGACCTGAAGGGTGGTCCGCTGGGCCTGGCGATCGGTACCGAGTGGCGCAAGACCAGCAACAGCCTGACCCCGCAGACCTACACCGACCAGGGCGACATCATCGGCCTGGGCTACTCGGCCTATGACGGCACCCAGAACGTCTACGCCGGCTACGTCGAACTGTCGGCACCGGTGCTGGAACAGCTGGAACTGTCCGGCGCCCTGCGTTACGACAAGTACGAAAGCGGCGAAGGCAAGGCTACGCCGAAGCTGGGCGTGAAGTGGACCCCGGCCGACTGGATCGCCCTGCGCGCCAGCTACGCCGAAGGTTTCCGCGCGCCGAACCCGGCCGAGAACGGTGACGGTGGCCTGGCCGCCTTCTCCACTGCGGTCGACCCGGTGCGTTGCCAGATCAGCGGCGGCGCTGCCAGCGAATGTGGCGCCAATTCGGTGGCGATCATCACCAAGCCGAACAAGCTGCTGAAGCCGGAAGAGTCCAAGAGCTACTCGGTCGGCATCGTGCTGCAGCCGACTTCGACCACCTCGATGACCGTCGATGCCTGGCAGATCAAGCGTACCAACGAGATCGTGCAGGGCAGCACGGCGGCGGCGATCCTGGCCGGCAACGTGCTGCGCGACAGCAACAATCTCAATGGCGTGGCCAACAGCGGCACCATCCTGGCGGTCAACACCGGCTACGTGAATGCCAGCTCGTCGCGCGTGCGCGGTATCGATACCGATATCCGCCAGACCTTCGAGATCGGCCCGGGCCAGCTGGAGCTGGACCTGCAGTGGAGCCACATCCTGAAGTTCGAGCGCACCGAAGGCGGCGACACGGTTGATTACGTGGGTACCCACGGCAACTGCGACGTCACCAACTGCATCGGTACGCCGAAGGACAAGGTCAACTTCGGCACCACCTGGAAGCAGGGCCCGTGGAGCGTCAGCGGCATCGTCAACTACATCAGCAAGATGGACAACATCGACAGCCGTGGTGGCAGCTACCTGGCCTTCTACGCTGACGGTACGCCGGTGAAGAAGATCTCTTCGTTCACCACGATGGACCTGTCCGGTCGCTGGAGCATCAACGACTCGTTCGAACTCAACGCCTCGGTGGCCAACGTGTTCGACCGCATCGCCCCGCTCGATCCGACCACCTACGGCGCGGTGAACTACAACCCGATGCACTTCTCCGGTGCGCTGGGCCGTTACTACACCGTCGGCTTCAAGTACACGTTCAAGTAAGACCGGTTGCAGCGTCACCTTCGAAGGCCCGGGCCGTTGCCCGGGCCTTCGTCGTTTTCACGCGGGCCGGTTCCTGCAGGCTGGCGCTTGCCTGCTGACTCTTGCGGACATGTTCACGAGGACATGGCTACCGTATGCTCGCGGCATCCGCGCCGCAGGGGATCTCCATGGCCGCGACATCGCAACGGCTGGGCCTGCCCGCGTTGACTGCACTGGTAGTCGGCTCGATGGTCGGCGCCGGCATCTTTTCACTGCCGCAGAACGTCGCGCGCAGCGCCGGCCCGGCCGCCGCCTTGATCGGCTGGGCGGTCAGTGGCGCCGGCATGCTGATGCTGGCCTTCGTGTTCCAGGCCCTGGCCAATCGTCGCCCCGACCTGGATACCGGCATCTACGCCTATGCGCGCGAAGGCTTCGGCAACTACATCGGCTTCTCTGCGGCGTGGGGCTACTGGGTGGCGTCGGTGCTCGGCAACGCCAGCTTCTTCGTACTGATCTTCAGTGGCCTCGGCCACTTCGTGCCGGTCTTCGGTGAAGGCAATACACCCGCCGCCGTGGCCGCCTCATCACTGCTGCTGTGGACCGTGCACCTGCTGGTGCTGCGCGGCCTGCGCACGGCCGCCATCGTCAACGGCCTGGTGACGGTGGCCAAGCTGCTGCCGATCGCGTTGTTCCTGATCCTGGCGGCGGGCGCGTTCCGCATGGACGTGTTCCGCGCCGATTTCCTCGGTACGCCCGCACTCGGCGACCTCGGCCAGCAGCTGCGCGGCATGATGCTGGTGACCGTGTGGGTGTTCATCGGCATCGAAGGGGCCAGCATCTATTCGCGGCGTGCCGCGCGCCGTGCCGACGTCGGCCGTGCCACGGTGATCGGTTTCCTCGGGGTCTGGCTGCTGCTGGTACTGGTCAGCCTGCTGTCGATGGGCGTGCTGTCGCAGGCCGAACTGGCCGGGCTGCCCAATCCGTCGATGGCCTATGTGCTGCGCGCCATCGTCGGCGAATGGGGCGCGACGGTGATCATCATCGGTTCGATCGTCTCCGTACTCGGCGCATTGCTGGCCTGGGTGCTGCTGTGCGCCGAAGTGCTGTATGCCGCCGCCGGTGACGGCACCATGCCGGCCTTCCTCGGCCGCGAGAACGCGCGTGGCGTGCCGGCCAATGCACTGTGGTTGAGCAATGGCCTGATCCAGTTGTTCCTGCTGATGGTGCTGGTCAGTTCGGGCAGCTACACCGGGCTGGTGCTGCTCGCTGCGTCGATGAGCCTGGTGCCCTACTTCCTGTCCACCGCGTTCGGCGTGCAGCTGGCCTGGCGCGGGCAGGCCTACGCCGGCGAACCAGGCGTGCGCTGGCGCGATTTCGGGGTCGCACTGCTGGCCAGCGCCTATGCGCTGTGGCTGGTGTATGCCGGCGGCCTGGACAACCTGCTGCTGTCGGTACTGCTGTACGTGCCCGGCGTGGTGTTGTTCGCTTTGACCCGGCGCCAGCGCGGCGAGCGGGTATTCACGCGCTGGGAGTGGGTACTGTTCGGCGCGATCCTGGCGGTGGCGATCGCCACGCTGGTGGCCTTCTGCAGAGGTGAGCTGGCACTGTAGAGCCGAGCCCACGCTCGGCTTCACACAGGCAGCCGAGCATGGCTCGGCTCTACAACTGGCGATCCGCCAGCATGCCGATATCCTGCATCCAGCGCTCGGCCAGCTGCGGCCACGCCGCTACCGGTGCATCCTTCATGCGCAACCCGAATGCGTGGCCGCCGCGTGCGAACAGATGCATTTCCACCGGCACCCCCGCGTCCGCCAGGGCACGGTAATAGGCCAGCGATTCGCGCACGTCATCGGTGCGATCGTCGGTGGCCTGCGCGATGAACGTCGGCGGCACCTTGTCATCCACGGTGATGTCCCTGACCAGCGACAATCCCTTCCCGTGCCCTGCCCACAGGTGCCCGGAATACATCACCATGGCGAAATCGGGACGGCTGGGTTGCTCATCCGCAGCATCGACCGGCGCGTAGCTGCGCAGCGCGTGCGTGCTCAGTCCAGCCACCACGTGACCACCGGCGGAAAAGCCGATCGCCCCGATCCGCTTGGGATTGATTGACCAGCGCTCGGCCTGTGCGCGCAGCAGGCCCATTGCACGCTGTGCATCCTGCAGGGCCATCGGCACTTTCGGAAAGTCGCGGCAGTTGCACTCGGGGTCCCAGTTCGGGCCAGAGGCTGGCACCCGGTACTTCAGCAATGCACAGGTGATGCCCTGTGCGGTCAGCCAGTCGCAGATCTCGCTGCCTTCCAGGTCCATCGCCAGCACCCGATAGCCTCCGCCAGGCACCACCATCACCGCGGTGCCGGTGGCCGGTCCCTTCGGTGGAAACACGGTGAGGGTCGGCGCAGCGACGTTCTGCAGCATCATCCAGTGTTCGCCACTGGCTTCGGAGATCACTTCGCTGACCTGCTCGGGCCCCTTCAACTTCGGCGGCGCGATCACCGTGCCCTGCGGCCACAACGGAAGCTCGGTGGTGCCCTGTGGCGGATGCCAGGTGGAAGGCGCGGCCTTCGTTGTGGCGAACGGCACCATCGCCAGCAGCAGGAAGCTCGAGGACAGCAGCACGCGCACGATCGGCGTCCATGGTTGCAGCAGCAGAGTGTAGCGACAAAAAAAAACCTGCATCTTGCGATGCAGGTTTCTCAAGGTGGCGCCCGAAGTTGGACTCGAACCAACGACCCCCTGATTAACAGTCAAGTGCTCTAACCGGCTGAGCTATTCGGGCAGACGACTAGTATAACCACTCTTCACGCGCGATGGTAGGGGTGATTGGCAATCATTGCGGCGGCCCGATACAGCTGCTCGGCCACCACCAGGCGCACCAGCATGTGCGGCAGCGTCAGCGGTCCGATCGACCACTTCTCATCGGCCAGCGCGGACACCTCCGGCGAATGCCCTTCCGGGCCACCAATCAGGAACGCCAGGTCGCGGCCCTGCCCGCGCCAATGCTCCAGGCGCTGTGCCAGCTGTTCGGAACTCAGCTGTCGTCCTGGCACATCCAGTGCCACCACATAGGCGTTCTTCGGCAGCGAAGCGATGACCCGCTTGCCTTCCTCTTCAGTGGCGCGGCGCGGATCACGCCCCTTGCCGCGCAAGCCGGGCTCGATTTCCACCAGCTCGAACGGCAGCCAGTGCGACAGCCGCTTCTGGTACTCGGCGAAGCCCTGCGCGACCCAGCTGGGCGCGCGTTCACCGGTGGCGATCAGGCGGGCTTTCATCTACACGGTCCTCCAAAACGTCGACGGCGCCATCGGCGCCGTCGAAGGGATGCATCAACGTGCGGCTCAGGCCACTTCGTCGTCGCTGGACGGCGGCTGGTCGCCAACGGTCCACAGGCGCTCGAGGGCGTAGAACTCACGCACGCGCGGCAGCATCACGTGGACGATCACGTCGCCCAGATCGACCAGCACCCACTCGGCTTCGCGCTCGCCTTCAACACCCAGCGGCATCACGTCGAGGTTCTTGGCGAAGCGCACGACTTCATCGGCGATCGACTTGACGTGGCGGGTCGAGGTGCCCGAAACGACGATCATGTAGTCGGCAACGCTGGACCGGCCGCGCACGTCGATCTCGACCAGGTCCTTGGCCTTCAGGTCTTCGGTGGCTTGGCGGACGCTGGCCAGCAGTTCCGGCACGGACGGCGGCGGGCTGGGCAGATCGACCTTGATGGTCTGGGGCTGGGTCTGGTTGCTCAAAGTGGATCGACTCGATAAACGTGGGGGCGATTATACGGGGATGGCACGGCGGCGCCATTCACGCTGTGGCCGGGCGGTACAGCCCGTGTGCAGCGACGTAGTCCGCGACAGCCGGCGGCAGCAGGGCGCGCCAGGGGCCACCGGCGGCGATCTGCGAGCGCACGGCGCTGGCCGATTCCTCGCGCAGCGGGTGGTGCAGGCGCAGGATGCGTCCGGCCGGGCTGGCGAACAGGGCCTGTTCGTTGTCGGCCCAGCGCCCCTGCAGGGCACGCCCCAGTTCACCGTCGATCGACGCCTGAAGCGGGCTGCCCGGCCGCTCGGCCACCACGAAGTGGGCCAGCCCGAACAGGGCCTCCCATTCGTGCCAGCCGGACAGGCCCAGCAGGCTGTCGGCGCCCACCAGCCAGGCCAATGGCCGGCTTGGGCCCAGCTCGCCACGCAGCTCGCGCAGGGTATCGACGGTGTAGGACGGACGACCGGGATAGCGCGTGGCACGGTCCAGTTCACGACGGTCCAGCAGCAGGCCCGGCTCGTCGCCGATGGCCAGCGACAACATGGTGCAGCGCTGCTCGGCGGTGGCGCCGGGCACCGCACGGTGCGGCGGATCGCCTGCCGGCAACATGCGCACGGCCACCTGCAGTTCGTCCCGGGCGGCTCGCGCGATTGCCAGATGCCCCAGGTGCACCGGATCGAAGGTGCCCCCGTAATAGATCCGCAGGCTCATCGCTCAGGCCCGCGCCAGCAGGCGCACGGCACGCGGTTCGGCCACGGCCACCAGCAGGCGCTCCAGCGCCAGCCAGGCATCGCCGTCGGCCCGCCCCTTGGCGATGCGGTCGACCAGCCCGGCTTCGGCCACGAAGCGTTCCCAGCGCTTGCCTTCCGGGTGCCGCTGCAGCGCGCGCTTGTAGGGCGCCTGCCGTGATTCCCAGATGCCACGCGATTTCATTTCGGCGGCCAGATTGCCGCCACGGGCCTGCACACGGGCCAGGCCGGCACCGGCCAGCAGTTCACGGATCACGATCGGCATCAGTGCGGCCACCGCTTCGCCTTCGCCGCGCAGGCCAGCCAGCATGCGCAGCACGGCCGGCGGCTGGCCGGAGAACGTCGCCTCCACCAGCCGGAACACGTCGTAGCGGGCAGCGTCAGCCACCAGCGATTCCATCCGCTCCACATCCAGCGGCTGGCCATCGGCCAACAGCGCCAGCTTGTCGATTTCCTGGGCGGCGGCCAGCAGGTTGCCCTCCACCCGCTCGGCCAGGCGCTGCACGGCGGCCGGGTCGGCACGCAGGCCCTTGCCGCGCAGGCGGCGCTCGATCCAGTCCGGCAGTTCGTGCGGCTTGATCGCCCAGGCCACCGACAGCACGCCGATACGGCTGACCGCCTCGGCCCACTTGCCCTGATGGGCCTTGCTCCATTCATTGGCTGTGATCATCAGCACCACGTCCGGCGCCGGATTGGCGCAGAACTGGCTGATCACTTCGGCGCCGTCCTTGCCGGGCTTGCCGCTGGGCAGGCGCACCTCGACCAGGCGGCGGGCGCTGAACAGGCTGGGCGCATTGAAGCTGGCGTCGAGCTGGTTCCAGTCGAAATCCCGCCCGTCGGCGTCGAACACTTCGCGTTCGCCGATGCCGGAGGCGCGCGCGCGCGCGCGGACGGCATCTGCCGCCTCCAGCACGCGCAGGGTTTCCGGGCCTGCGATCAGGTACACCGGCGCCAACGGGGTGTCAGCGCCCTGGCTGGCCAGCTGCTCCGGACGCAGTTCCATCGTCGCTGCCGCTCAGTGCTTGACGTCGGCGGCTGGCACCGCACCCTCGATCGGCTTGGCCTTCGGCGCGGACAGGCTGCCGCCCTTCTCGATCTCGGCGCGGACCACGCTGTCGATACGGCGGATGATCGAGGCGGACATTTCCCGGCGCAGCTCCGTGGCCAGGATTTCGCGTTCGGTGGTGGTACCGGTGGCGTCGGTCGGCGGCGACACATAGTCGCGCGACAGTTCGATCACCTGCTGCGGCACCAGTTCGCTGCCATCCTCGCGACGGAAGATGAAGATCACCGCGTAGCGCAGGCTGTATTCCTGTGCGCGGCCCTGCGAGTCGATGGCGATCGGCAGGTCACCCCAGCGCTCGGACAGCACCTGCAGCTGGGCGTTGGGTCCCTTGCTGTCCTCATCGGCCAGCTTGGCACCGGAGGCCAGCAGGCTGCGGTTGAGCAGCTTGACCAGTTCACTGTACGGGGCGGTGGAGACCACCTTCACCGGGGCAGTGTCGGTCGGCAGCATCAGCTTGTTGCGCAGATGGAAACCGCAGCCGGCGAGGCCGAGGACAAGAACGAGGGCAAGCAGGATTCGGGTCATGGAGACAGTCTGGCGGAGCCGGGCGATCACGGCAACACACAGCGTGCCCGAAGCCGCGTGAATGCAGGGCCATCAGGCGCCCGGCCCTGCTCATGGAATGGCACCGGCCACCGCGCGGGTGACCGGTGCCGGGGACATCAGGCAGCGACGATGTTCACGATCTTGCCCGGGACGATGATGATCTTGCGCACCGTCAGGCCTTCCATGAACCTGGCCGCGTTGGGCTCGGCCAGGGCCAGCGCCTCGACCTGCTCGCGCGCGGCATCGGCCGCCACCTCGATGGTGCCACGCAGCTTGCCGTTGACCTGCACCGCCAGGGTCAGCGCATCGCGCACCAGCGCGCTGCTGTCGGCCTGCGGGAACGGCTGGTCTTCCAGCAGCGTCTCGCCATGACCCAGCACCTGCCACAGGGCGTGGCTGGCATGCGGGGTGATCGGGTTGAGCAGCAGCACGATCGCCTGCAGCGCTTCCTGGCGCACCGCGCGGCCCTGCTCGCTGCCATCCTCGAACTTGGCCAGCGCATTCATCAGCTCCATCACCGCAGCGATCGCGGTATTGAAGCTGTGGCGGCGGCCATAGTCGTCACCGACCTTGCCGATGGTTTCATGGGTCTTGCGGCGCAGCGCCTTCTGGTTGGCATCCAGCGCCGCGGCATCCAGTGCCGGGGCGGCACCGTCGGCAGCGTGCTTCTGCACCTGGGCCCAGAGGCGGCGCAGGAAGCGGGCCATGCCGTCCACGCCGGCTTCGTTCCACTCCAGCGACTGTTCCGGCGGTGCGGCGAACATCGAGAACAGGCGCACGGTATCGGCGCCGTACTTGCCGACCATCGCCTGCGGGTCCACGCCGTTGTTCTTCGACTTGGACATCTTCTCGGTACCACCGACCACCACCGGCTGGCCGTCGGCGATCAGGGTGGCGCCGGTGATGCGGCCGCGCTCGTCGCGCTGCACTTCCACGTCGGCCGGGTTGATCCAGTCCTTCGAGCCGTCCGGGTTCGGGCGGTAATAGGTTTCGGCGATCACCATGCCCTGGCACAGCAGGTTGCGCGCCGGTTCGTTACTGTCCACCATCCGCGCGTCGCGCAGCAGCTTGTGGTAGAAGCGGAAATACATCAGGTGCAGGATCGCGTGCTCGATGCCACCGATGTACTGGTCCACCGGCAGCCAGTAGTTGCCGCGCTTGTCGACCGCATCACGGGCACCCGGCGAGGTGTAGCGGGCGTAGTACCAGCTCGACTCCATGAAGGTGTCGAAGGTGTCGGTCTCGCGCTCGGCCGCGCCGCCGCAATCCGGGCAGGTGGTCTTGCGCCATTCCGGGTCGGTCTTGATCGGCGAGCCGGTACCGGCGAAGGCCACGTCTTCCGGCAGCACCACCGGCAGCTGCTCTTCCGGCACCGGCACCGCGCCGCACTTGGCGCAGTAGATCACCGGAATCGGGCAGCCCCAGTAGCGCTGGCGGCTCACGCCCCAGTCGCGCAGGCGGTAGTTGACGCGGCGCTGGCCCTGGGCCTTGCGCTCGAAACGTTCGGCCAAGGCTTCAAAGGCGCCCTGGAAATCCAGGCCGTCGAACTCGGCCGAGTTCACCAGCTCGAAGGCACGGCTCTTGTCGCTGTACCAGTCCTGCCAGCGGCTACCGTCCCAGTTGCGCTCCTCTTCGGTGCGCGCATCCTTCAGCGCGATCACCTGCTTGATCGGCAGGCCGTACTTGTTGGCCACTTCGTTGTCGCGCTGGTCATGGCCCGGAACGGCCATCACCGCGCCGGTGCCGTAGCCCATCAGCACGAAGTTGGCGACCCACACCGGCACCGGCTCGCCGGTGACCGGATGCAGCGCGCGCAGGCCGGTGTCCATGCCGCGCTTTTCCTGGGTTTCCAGTTCAGCCTCGGACACGCCACCCTGCTTCAGGTCGGCCAGCATCGCCGCCAGCTCCGGGTTGTTCTTCGCCGCATGCAGCGCCAGCGGGTGCTCGGCGGCGATCGACACGAAGGTCACGCCCATCACCGTGTCCGGGCGGGTGGTGAACACGCGCAGCGGGTCCAGCGCGCTGCCATCGACATCGCGCACATCGAACTGGATCTCCAGGCCCTCGGAACGGCCGATCCAGTTGCGCTGCATGGTCTTGACCGATTCCGGCCAGCCGTCCAGCTCGTCCAGGCCGTCCAGCAGTTCCTGGGCGTAGTCGGTGATGCGCAGGAACCATTGCGGGATCTCGCGCTTCTCCACCAGCGCACCGGAGCGCCAGCCGCGGCCGTCGATGACCTGCTCGTTGGCCAGCACGGTCTGGTCGACCGGGTCCCAGTTCACCACCGCGTTGCGGCGGTAGGCCAGGCCCTTGCGCATCAGGCGGGTGAACATGCGCTGCTCGTGGACGTAATAGTCCGGACGGCAGGTGGCGAACTCGCGCGACCAGTCGATGGCATAGCCCAGCGACTTCAGCTGGCTGCGCATGTGGTCGATGTTCTTGTAGGTCCACGCCGCCGGCGCGGTCTTGTTCTTGATCGCAGCGTTTTCCGCCGGCAGGCCGAACGCGTCCCAGCCCATCGGCTGCAGCACGTTGTGGCCGGTCATGCGCTTGTAGCGGCTGATCACGTCGCCGATCGTGTAATTGCGCACGTGGCCCATGTGCAGCGCACCGGACGGGTACGGAAGCATCGACAGGCAGTAGTACTTCGGCTTGTCCGAAGTCTCGTCGACCTCGAAGGCACGGGTGGCGTCCCAGTACTGCTGGGCGGCGGATTCAACCTGCTGCGGGTCGTAGGCGTTGGTTTCAGCGCTGGTCATGGAACACGCGGATGCGGCGGCAAAGCGGTACAGCGTACCGCAGTGCGGCAAATGGCTCCAATCCTGCCTGCCGGACGCCGGCGCCGCGGCGCTCGGGGAGGCGTCTCAGCGCGGGCGCGACAGCGGCAGGGCCGCCGCCAGCCAGACCAGCCAGCAGGCGAACGCGAGCCGTTGTGCCATCGGCGCCGGCAGTGTGCCCTGCAGGGCGAACGCCGCCAGCGCGGCCAGCACGCCGCAGCCCAGGGCCACTGCGCCCGAGGCCCGGCCATGCGCCTGGCGCAGATGGGACACGCCCAGCAGCACGGTGCCGGCGACGAAACCCAGCACCCAGATCATCCAGGCGCTGGCATGCAGCTGGCTGGCGGGCCCATGCAGGTCATCCACGTCCAGTGGCAGCAGCCCCATCGCGGCAAAGGCCAGACCGGCCAGCAGCAGCATCTGGCTGCCGACCCGTGGCGCCCAGCCAGCAGTGGCCGGCAGACTGCGGCGCAGGCGTTCAGCCACCGCCACCGCCAGCACGCCGGGCAGCACGAAACCCAGCAGATTGAAGGCCAGCGCATGCGGTACACCGCGCGCACCCAGCAGCGCCACCGGGTGGCGAGCCTGGGCATAGCCGTCCAGGCCGGCACCGAAGCCGGCCACGGCCAGGACGAATACGACTGCCGCAAGCAGCCCCAACCAACGATCAAGCCGGACCACGGACATTGCGCGCAATCACCTGGAAAGGAATGGACCACGGCATTGTCGCGGTAGCGGCGCGATGCGCCAAGCGCGGCGCATTCCAGGGCACTTCAATATCCGCCTGCTGCGCCTACCGTGATGCTCGAGGCATGGCAGTTCCGCCCTGTCGCAAGCGCGCCTCCCCATCGAAGCCTGCCGCCTCCGGCTAGTGGGTGATCCACACGCTGCACTGCGCCCCTGCCGGCCCGCCAGCACCACTCGAGGGCGTACTCCGTGATGGCAGGGTTGAGACCGACATCGATCGTCACCATAGAATCGGTCTCCAGATGCCAAGCGATGCCTCCCCCATGACCGAGACGACCTACGTATTCGACGCCACCACTGCGACCTTCGAGGCCGAAGTCCTGCAGAAGTCGCTGCAGACGCCGGTGCTGGTCGACTTCTGGGCCACCTGGTGCGGGCCGTGCAAGACCCTGGGCCCGATGCTGGAAAAGCTGGCTGCCGAGTACAACGGCGCTTTCGAGCTGGCCAAGGTCGATGTCGACAAGGAACAGCAGATCGCGGCGGCCTTCCAGATCCGCTCGGTGCCCACCGTGTTCCTGGTCAAGGGCGGCCAGCTGGTGGACGGCTTCCCCGGCGCCATTCCGGAAGGCCAGCTGCGTGAATTCCTGGCCCAGCACGGCATCGTGCCGGCCGATGTCGGCGATGCCGCCCCTGAAGATGACGCCCCGCTGGACCCGCAGGCGCAGGTCGACGTACTGCGCGCGCAGATCGCCGCCGAGCCGGACAAGGATGAGCTGAAGCTCGACCTGGCCCTGGCCCTGCTGCAGATCGGCGGCGTGGACGAGGCCGGTACCCTGATCGACGGCCTGCCGGCCAATCTGGCCACCGACGACCGCGCCGTGCGCGCCCGTGCCCGCCTGGCCTTCGCCGCTGCGCTGAAGGATGCCCCGGCGGCCGAGGTGCTGGAGGCCCGCATCGCCGCTGATGGCAAGGATCTCAAGGCCCGCCACCTGCGCGGCGTGCAGCTGCTGCTGGGCGGGCATGACGAGGCCGCCCTGGCGCAGTTCCTGGAAATGCTGCGGATCGACCGTGGATTCGAGGAGGGCCTGCCACGCAAAGCCTTGATCGACGCCTTCAACGTGATCTCCGACGAGGCCCTGGTGGGCCAGTACCGCCGCAGGATGGCGTCGCTGCTGTTCTGAACGGAAGCCCGCTCCGTTCAGAATCCCTGCACTGAACGCGGGCAATAATGCGCGCGCTGGCGGCCTTGCGGTCGCCACGATCCGTTCGGGGGGATGAGGTCGGGGCCATGGGGTCTTGCAGCTGCACCCCCGCATTGCCGGGATTGCAAACTGTGACCGTCGTCCGCTCTCTGTCGTTCGCCATGCGTTTAACGGGCGCCCTGCTCTGCGCCCTCCTCCTGCCGCCTGCCATCGCCGGCGCCCAGGACTGGAACTACCGGGTCCGGCCCGGCGACACCCTGTGGGACCTGGGCGGGCTGTACCTGAAACCCTCGGTGCGCTGGCAGCAGCTGCAGCAGCACAACCGCATCGACAACCCCTACCAGTTGCCGCCGGGCCAGCTGCTGCGCTTCCCGATCAGCTGGCTGCGCACCGAACCGGCGCCGGCCCGGGTGCTGTCGGTGCGCGGCAAGGTCGAGCTGTCCGGTGCCGATGGCACGGCGACCCGTGCGCTCCAGGCCGGCGAGCAGCTGCATATCGGTGACACCGTGGAAACCGAGGGCGATTCCAGCATCACGCTGGAATTTGCCGATGCCTCGCGCCTGCAGCTGCGCGAATACTCGCGCCTGCGCCTGGACCAGCTCAGCCGCTATGGCCACACCGGCATGGTCGACACCCGCCTGCGCCTGCAGCAGGGGCGCGCCAGCAACCGGGTGACGCCGGCGCGCGGCCCGGCCTCGCGCTACATCATCGATGCACCCACCGCGACCAGCAGCGTGCGCGGCACGGTGTTCCGGGTCAGCGCCGGGGATACCGGGCACGTCGGCGCCACCGAGGTCCTGCAGGGCAAGGTGCAGGTCGGCAACCCCCATGGCCAGCGCTTGGTGCGCCCGGGGCAGTCCACCCGCAGCAGCAGCGCCGATGCGGCCCCCGCCGCGGTCTCGGCCCTGCTGCCGGCGCCGGCGCTGCGCAATGACGCGCTGCGCCTGGCGCCGCTGCCGACCCTGCTTGCCTGGGAACCGGTCACTGGCGCCGATCACTACCGGGTGGAAGTGGTGCAGGCGGCAACGCCGGAGATCCTGCTGTTCGCCACCACCACCGCCGACACCCGGTTGGCGATCGGCGACCTGCCGCCCGGCCAGCTGCGCCTGCTGTTGCGCGCGGTCGACGCACAGGGCGTCGAAGGCCTGGATGCGAGCGCCGATTTCGAGCTCAGTGACCAGCCACCGCCGCCGCTGACCGTATCGCCGCTGCATGGGCAGACGATCAACAGCGACCGCCCGCGCTTCCGCTGGAGCCAGGCCCCCGGTGCACGCAGCAGCGTGCTCCAGATCGCCGCCGAACCCAGCTTCCGGCAGCCACTGCAGGAGCAGGCTACCCATGCGACCGACCTGCGCCTGGCGCAACCGCTGCCGCCCGGACAGTACTACTGGCGCGTGGCCTCGCGCGATGCCGAAGGCCACCAGGGCCGCTATGGCCAGGCGCTGCCGCTGCAGCTGAGCAACGAGCCGGTGGACCCGGCACTGCAACCGCCCGAGGCCGCGCACGGCGAGCTCACCCTGCGCTGGCAGGCCGGCAGCGAAGGCCAGCGCTACCGGGTGCAGGTGGATCGCCGCGGTGACTTCAAGGCCCCATTGATCGATGAAACCGTGGCCCAGCCGCAGGTGAGCTTCAAGCGCCCGTGGAGCGGCACGCTGCACGTGCGCGTGCAGTACATCGACGATGACGGCCACGCCGGCGAGTTCTCCCCTGCCCAGCAGATCCCGTTGCCATGCCGCCTGTGCTACGGCGCCGGTGGCGGTGCACTGCTGCTCTGGTTGTTGTTGTGAGGCGCTCGCCGCTGCCATGGTCGAAGCGGATCCTGCTGGCCCTGCTGGCCGGCGTGCTGACCATCGTGGCCAGCCAGGGCCAATGGCTGTGGCGGCAGGACGAGGCGGCCTATGACGCACTGGTCGGCAACTGGGACTACCGCCCCGACCCCAGCGTGCTGATCGTGGCCATCGACGAAGGCAGCCTGCAGCGTATCGGCCAGTGGCCCTGGCCGCGCTCGGTGCATGCCCGCCTGCTGGACCGCCTGACCGATGCCGGCGCCGAACGCGTTGCGCTGGACCTGATGCTGTCCGAACCCGACCGTCGCGACAGCCGCCAGGATGATGAGCTGGCGGCCGCGATCCGACGCAACGGCCGGGTGGTGCTGCCGGTGCTGGCGGCACCGGCGGCCGGCGACCGCATGGCCGAGGAAATGCTGCCGATCCCGCAGATCGCCGCCAGTGCCGCCGCGATCGGCCACACCGATGTCGAGGTGGATGGGGACGGCGTCGCCCGCGGCGTCTATCTGCACGCCGGTATCGGACGGCCGCACTGGCCGGCATTGGGCCTGGCACTGGCCGACCTGCCGGCGGGTGCGGTACGCGGCCTGCCCGACCCCGACCCGGCGCTGGGCTCGCCCTATCAATGGCGTCGCGATGATTACGTGCGCGTGCGCTACGCCGGCCCGCCCGAGCGGCTGCCGCAGGTGTCCTATGCGGACGTGCTCGATGGGCACGTGGATGGAGCGATGCTGCATGGCCGCCGCATCGTGGTCGGCATGACGGCCAGCGGCATCGCGCCTCGCCTGCTGACCCCGACCACCCGCGAGTTCTGGATGAGCGGCAGCGAGTACCAGGCCAACATCACCTCGATGCTGCTGCAGCACAAGCAGATCGACGTGCTGCCGCACGCCTGGCAGCACGCCATCAGTGGCGTGCTGGTGGCGCTGTGCGTGATCCTGCTCGGCCTGCGCCTGCCGTGGCTGGTCGCGCTGTGTTCGCTGCCGATGCCGCCGCTGCTGAGCTGGCTGCTGCTGCGCACCGGTGACCTGTGGTGGGCACCGGCCAGCGCGATGCTGGGCGTGGTGCTGGCACTGCTGGTCTGGGCGGTGTGGCGGATCTCGGCCTGGCACCGCCTGGCCAACCGCGATGCCCTCACCGGCCTGGGCAACCGCCTGCGCTTCGAGCAGTCACTGCAGCAGGAATGCGACGCCGCGCGGCGCAGTGGCAAGCCATTGAGCCTGGCGCTGATCGACGTCGACCACTTCAAGCGCCACAACGACCGCCATGGCCACCAGGTCGGTGACCGCGTGCTGCGTGATGTCGCCCGCCTGATCGGCGCGCATGCCCGTCGCCCGCGCGACATGGCGTCGCGCTACGGTGGCGACGAATTCGCACTGGTGCTGCCGGATACGCCGGCCGAGGGCGCGCGCCGGGTGATCGAGGACCTGATTGCCTGCGTGCGTGCACTGCCGGCGCCGGGCGATGGCAGCGATGACGGCGTCACGCTCACCATCGGGGTATTCACCCGGGTGCCCGACGGTGACCTGCAACCGCACCATTTCGTGGAAGGCGCCGACACCGCCCTTTACCAGGCCAAGGCCAACGGCCGCGACGGGTTCATGATCGACGGCGGGACGTGACTCCCGGGGTGCAACATACGCATGCGAATGGTTAGACTGGGCACCTCGCCCCGCGCCCCGGACCCGCATGAACGCCCGCCTGTTCCGCTTCGGCATCAACCTCTGGCCGCCGTTCCTGTTCACCGGCATCCACGTCACCCGGATCACGCCCGATTACCGGCAGATCGACGTGGCACTGCGGATGCGGCCGTGGAACCGCAATTACGTGGGCACGCATTTCGGCGGCAGCCTGTTCGCGATGACCGATCCATTCTGGATGCTGGGCCTGCTGCACATCCTCGGCCGTGACTATTACGTGTGGGACCGGGCCGGTGCGATCGATTTCCTCAAGCCTGGCCGGGGCACGGTGCGCACTTCGTTCCGCATCGATGATGCACTGCTGGCCGAACTGCGTGCCGAAGCGGCCGGCGGCGAAAAGGTGCTGCGCTGGTTCAGCAACGATGTCGTCGACGAAAGCGGCGAAGTGGTCGCCCAGGTACGCAAGCAGGTGTACCTGCGGTTGAAGCCGCACGCACGCTGATCCAGCACGCGCGCGCTATCCTCGGCCTCCCTGCCATGGAGGCTCCGATGCGCCCGTATGCGCTTGCCACACTGCTGCCCCTGCTGTCCTTCACCGCCCACGCCCTCGACCTGCCACCGGTGCAATATCCGACGCTGCCGGCCCAGGCGGCCAATGCCGCCGGTTTCGTCCCCCAGGGCTGGGCACTTGAATCGAGTGTCGAAGGCGATCTCGACCAGGATGGCCGCGCGGACCTGGTGCTGGTGCTGCGTCAGCAGGCGCCACGCAACGTCATCGAGCACGATGGCTTGGGTCCCTCGCCGTACGACAGCAACCCGCGCATTCTCGCCGTGGCGTGGTCGCGCCCGTCCGGCTATGTGCTGGCGGTGCAGGACCACCAGCTGATACCACGCCCGGACAATCCGGTGATGAGCGACCCGCTCGAAGACGGCGGCGTCAGCATCCAGCGGGGCACCCTGAAGGTCGCACTGTTTTCATTCGCCAGCGCGGGCAGCTGGTCAATGGGCACGACCGCCTTTACCTTCCGTTGGCAGGACGATGCCTTTGCGCTGATCGGCTACGACCAGAATTCGGTGATGCGCAATTCCGGGCAGACCGAGTCGGTGAGCGTGAACTTCTCCACTGGCAGGGTAAAGCGGAGCGAAGGCAGCATCGAGGACGACAAGGACAGCGTGCACTGGGAGCCCCTGCACAGCCGCCGCCGCTGGACGCTGCAGACCATCGGTGATGGCTGGGCATTCGATCCGCTGGCGGGCAGCGACTGAGACGCTGCTCAATCGCGCGCAGCAGCGGCCGGGGCGTTCTCCATCACCAGCGGCACCGACAGCCATGGGCTCTCGTCGGTGCTGCGCGACGGTGAACGCCGCGGCACCTGCAGACGGCGGCCATCGGCCGACAGCTGCGGTGCCCGCACCGGCGAGCGGAACTGCGCAGGCAGGCGCTGCAGCGCATCCACCGGATCCTGCGCCTGCTGCCTCAGCCAGCGCTGCGCGCCGATCAGCCGCACCATCGCGGCGGCATCCTGGGTCCGTGACGAATAGGCCGGATAGACCGGGCGGGCAATATCGGTCAGCACGCACCCCAGGATGTTCGACAGGCAGCCAAAGTCATGCTGCGGCGGTGCCGGCACCGGCAGCGGGCGATCCGCTTCCAGCGCCGCCATCGCCGCCGCGCCGCAGGCCCAGCCCAGATTGCCCGCCGCGCGCGCCAGGGTACTGCTGCGATCCAGGACCAGCACCCCGCCGAATTCCTGCGCCGAGGTTTCGATCGCAGCCCGGCTCATCGCGTACTCACCCTGCATCGCACGGCACAGGCTCTGTTCGGCGGCCAGCATCGGCTGCATTGCCTGATCGCATTCCGCTGGCAACGGATGGTCGGCCGGCAGTTCGACCAGCATGTCGGCCAGCAGCTGGGCATTGGCCTGCACCAGGCTGGCACCGATGATGCTCTCCACCAGGTAACTGCCGCCCGTCACCAGCCGCCGGCCCAGCTGAAGCCCCCTGCAACTGCCACGCAGCGCACCGTCGATATCGCCCTGCACATAGGCCAGCGCGCGTGCGCTGGTGGCATCGATCATCAGGCCATAGGTCGGCATCGGCACCAGGATGCCGTCGCCCTTGGGCCGGAATGGCGACACGAAGTGGTCCGCATCGGCCAGCTGGTCCAGGCGCGCATGCAGCTGCTGGTGGCCAGCGTGGGCATCGACGAAGCGCTGCGGGTCGGCGCGCACCTGGCCCAGGCAGTCACTGGCGGTCGGCCCGCAGCTGGCCGCCGGTCGTGATCGCAGCGCGTCATGGTCCTCCGCCAGCTGCGGTCCGGCGCCGCCATTGCCGCGCGGATCGGCCTCCCAACGCTGCACGTCGCGGGCCAGGGCCTGTTCGCGCTGGCGCGCGTCCAGATCGTCGAACGCGAGCGTCCACAGCAGCGCAAAACCGTTGTGGCCGTGGACAGGCAGGCGGGCCTGCAGGCGCTGCTGGGCCTGTAGCCGCGATTCCGGCACCGGCCACATGCGCGAGGCGCACCACACCACGATGGCCAGCACCAGAAGGCCTGCCAGGGTCCAACCCAGTCCGTGCAGAATCTTCAACACAGCTTCCCTTCCATGTGCCGTTGCCGCAGTCGATTGCCCAGCGTAATCGAGCGGCCGTGACCGCTACAATGCGCACATGTCGCTCGAAGCCCCCGCCCTGGTCCCCCGCCCCTCCCTGCAGCGCCTGTTCCTGACCGGCCTGCTGACCCTGCTGCCGATCTGGCTGACCTGGGTCGTGGTCAAGTTCGTGTTCGTGCTGCTGTCGGGCATTTCCAGCCCGTTGGTGGTGCCACTTTCCGAGCAGATCGCGACAAGCTTTCCGCACTACCTCGGCTGGGTCCGGGCCGAGTGGATCCAGAACACCATCGCCCTGCTGGCCACCCTGCTGGTGATCCTGGCGGTGGGCGTGGCCAGCCGCCGCGTGCTGGGCCAGCGCCTGCTGCGCTGGGTCGGCGCGGTCATCAAGCGCATTCCGCTGGCCAGCATCATCTACGACAGCGCCAAGAAGCTGCTGGACATGCTGCAGACCGAACCGGGCAGCACCCAGCGCGTGGTGCTGATCGACTTCCCGCACCGCGACATGAAGTCGGTCGGGCTGGTCACCCGCGTGATCAAGGAACACGGCACCGACCGTGAACTGGCCGCGGTGTACGTGCCAACCACGCCGAACCCGACTTCGGGTTACCTGGAAATCGTGCCGGTGGAACTGCTGACCCCGACCGACTGGACCGTCGACCAGGCCATGAGCTTCATCATTTCCGGCGGCGCCGTCGCGCCGTCCAGCGTTCCGTTCACGCGCGCCGGCGATCGCCCCGGCGATCGCAGCGAATGACCGCGGCGCCGATCGAACGCCCGTTGCAGGACCGCGCGGTCCTGCTGTTCATCGTGCTGGCTGCGTTCTTCTGCGGCAATGCGGTGCTGGCCGAACTGATCGGAGTGAAGATCTTCGCGCTGGAAGACACCCTCGGCATCGATCCGCTGAACTGGAACCTGTTCGGCCAGACCGGTTCGCTCAGCTTCACCGCCGGCACCCTGCTATGGCCGGTGGTGTTCATCATGACCGACACCATCAACGAGTTCTTCGGCAAGCGCGGCGTGCGCTTCATCTCGTGGCTGGCCGTGGTCCTGATCGCCTATGGCTTCCTGTTCGCCTTCGCGGCGATCTCGCTGGCGCCGGCCAGCTGGTGGATCACCTCCATGGACGGGCACGGCGTGCCGGACTACCAGGCCGCATTCGCAGCGGTGTTCGGCCAGGGCATGTGGACCATCGCCGGTTCACTGGTGGCCTTCCTGCTCGGCCAGCTGATCGACGTGACGGTGTTCCATCGCATCCGCCAGGCCACCGGCGAGCGCCACGTGTGGCTGCGTGCGACCGGGTCCACCGCGATCTCGCAGGTGGTGGACAGCTTCGTGGTGATCTGGATCGCCTTCGTGCTCGGCCCGCAGCACTGGCCGACCTCGCTGTTCCTGGCCGTCAGCAGCGTCAACTACATCTACAAGATGGGCTTTGCAATTGCCCTGATTCCGCTGCTGTACCTGATGCGGCGTGCGATCACCCGCTATCTGGGCGCAGACAGGGCCGCTGCGCTGCGCGCGGCGGCGGCGGCTGACTGAAGCCCCAGCGGCGGCAAGCTGACTGCGCCTTCACGCTGGCCGTACGCGGCCGGATCGTGCAAGCTCCACGGTCTGTGTTCCACGGAAGCTCCTGATGCCGCATCCCACCCGCGCCCTGGCCGCCGCCATCGCCGCGTTGTTCCTGTTCAGTGCCGTGCCGTCGGCCGAAGCAGCGAAAAAGAAGGCCAGCCGCCCTGCCGCCGCGCAGACCCGCCAGGCTGCCAAGCCCAAGGCCAGGCCCGCCCGCGCCACCGCACCGGCGCGTGGCAGCTCGGCACGCCGCGCCGCGCCGCGTCCGGTCGCGCCGGCCCGTGCCGTACCCAAGCAGGTACAGCTGGAGCGCCTGTACGACGAGTACTGGGATGCCTCGATGCGGTTGAACCCGCTGCAGGCCACCTTCCAGGGCGAATCCCGCTACAACGACCAGCTGCCCAACATCCTGTCCGCCGCCTGGCGCCAGCAGTCGCACGACTTCACCACGCAATGGCTGGGCAAGGTCGAGAAGCTCGGCAGTGATGGCCTGCAGGGCCAGGACCTGCTCAGCTACGAGATCTTCGTGCGCGACGCACGCGCCTCGCTGGCCGCCGAGCGCTACCCGAGCTGGATGATGCCGATCAGCCAGTACTACAACATTGGCAGCATCATGGCGATCCTCGGTGCCGGTGCCGGCGCGCAGCCATTCAACACCGTGCAGGACTACGATACCTGGTCGCGCCGTTCGCTGGGCATTCCCGAACTGTTCGACCAGGCCATCGACAACATGCGCCAAGGCATGAAGGCCGGCGTGGTACAGCCGCGCGACCTGATGGAAAAAGTGCTGCCGCAACTGGATGCGGTGATCAAGCCGACCGCCGAAGAGAGCATCTTCTGGTCGCCGATCCGCACCATGCCGAACACCATCCCGGCCGAGGACAAGGCGCGCATCAGCGCCGAGTACAAGCGCATGATCGAACTGCGCATCATGCCGGCCTATCGCGCCCTGCGCGGCTTCATCGCCACCGAATACCTGCCGGCCACGCGCGCCAGCAGCGGCCTGGGCGCACTGCCCGATGGCCAGGCCTGGTACGCCAGCCTGATCGTGCAGACCACCGCCAGCGACCAGACCGCCGCGCAGCTGCACGCGCTGGGCGAACAACGCGTGCAGGAACTGCAGGCGCAGATCGCCACGGTGATGAAGGATGCCAAGCTGCGCGGCACCCCCACCAAGCTGCTGCGCAGCATGCGCAACGACCGCCAGTTCCAGTACGGCGATGCCAATGCGCTGATCAACCGTTACCGCCAGGTGCAGCAGCAGGTCAACGCACGCCTGCCGCAGGTGCTGGATACCTTGCCGAAGGCGCCGCTGGACGTACGCGCGGTGGAACCGGAGCGTGCGCTCACCGCCGCTGCCGCTGCCTACCAGCCGGCACTGCCCGGGCAATCCGCGGTGCTGTACGTGAACACCCGCGACCTGCCCGGCCGCAAGCGCTGGAACGTGCCGGTGCAGTACCTGCATGAAGCGATCCCCGGCCACCACGTGCAGCTGGGCCTGCAACAGGAGCTGGCCAAGCTGCCGCGCTTCCGCCGCCTCGGTGGCGATCTCGCCTTCGTCGAAGGCTGGGGCCTGTACGCCGAAACGCTGGGCGAGGACCTGGGCATCTACACCGATCCCTACGACCGCATCGGCTACCTGTACTCGCGCCTGCTGCGCGCCGCCCGCGTGGTGGCCGATACCGGCGTGAATGCCCAGGGCTGGAGCAAGCAGCAGGCTGTCACCTACCTGCAGAAGACCGTGGACATGAGCAGCGACGATGCCAACGCCGAAGTCGAGCGGGTCATGGCCCAGCCTGGCCAGGCACTGTCGAACGTGGCCGGCCTGACCACCATTGTCGCCCTGCGCGACAAGGCCAGGGCGCGCCAGGGCGCCGCCTTCGACCTGCGCCGCTTCCACGCCGAACTGCTGAAGGACGGCTCGATGCCGCTGGACGTGCTGGACCGCAAGATGGAACGCTGGATGGCCCAGCCGGCCAGCGCCACGCCCGCCCCGTCACCCTGAGCCTTCCGGAGCCGCCATGCGTCCTGCCGTCGCCCTGTTCGCCGCCGTGCTGGGCCTGCTGCCGCTGGCCACCGTCGCCGCACCGGTGCTGGCCCCACCGGATGCGGGCATCGACGGCCTGATGCAGGCCTACGACGGCCAGGTGCCCGGCGCCGCCGTACTGGTGCTGCATGACGGCAAACCGGTATTCCGGCGCGGCTATGGCCTGGCGGTGGTGGAGGACGGCACGGCGGTCACCGCGGCCAGCAACTTCCGGCTGGCCTCGGTCAGCAAGCAGTTCACTGCTGCGGCGGTGTTGCTGCTGGTGGAAGATGGCCGGCTCGGGCTGGACCAACCTGCCCGGCAATGGCTGCCCGAACTGCCCCCGGCTGCGGCCGCCATCACCATCCGCCAGCTGCTCTCGCATACCGGTGGCCTGCCCGACTACGAAGACCTGATGGACCCGGCTGATGCTCGGCAGGTGCATGACGCCGATGTGCTGACCCTGCTGTCGCGCCAGGACCGGCTGAACTTCGCGCCCGGCACGCAGTACCACTACAGCAACAGCGGCTATGCGCTGCTGGCACTGATCGTCGGCCGCGCCTCCGGCCAGGATTTCGCAGCCTTCCTGCAACAGCGCATCTTCCGCCCGCTGGGCATGGCCCACACCGTGGCCCATCAGGACGGCATCGATACCATCGCCGCACGCGCCTATGGCTACAGCTGGATCGATGGCCGTTGGCGGCGCACCGACCAGAGCACCACCAGCGCCGTGCTCGGCGATGGCGGCATCTATTCCTCGCTGGACGACCTGGCCCGCTGGGATGCGGCGCTGTACGACGACCGCCTGCTGTCGAAGGCCTCGCGCCGCGCGATGTTCAGCCCCGCCACATCGACGCCCGAACCGGATGTACCGCACTACGGGTTCGGCTGGCGGCTGAATGGCCCCGTGCAATGGCACAGCGGCGAGAGCATCGGCTTCCGCAACGTGATCGTGCGCCACCCGGAAAAACACCTGACCGTGATCGTTCTGACCAACCGCAACGACCCCGAACCCTATCCGCTGGCGCTGAAGATCGCCCAGCGCTGGCTGGACACCCTGCAATGACCGCCGATTCCGGTGCCCTGCTGGGCATCCACCACGCCGCACTGATCTGCAGCGACTACGCACGTTCAAAAGACTTCTACGTGCGCATCCTCGGCCTGCGCGTGCTGGCCGAGAACCACCGCGCCGCGCGCGATTCCTGGAAGCTGGACCTGGCCCTGCCCGACGGCGGCCAGCTGGAACTGTTCTCCTTCCCCTCGCCGCCGCCCCGTCCCAGCCGCCCGGAAGCCCAGGGCCTGCGCCACCTCGCGTTCCGGGTGACTGCACTGGAACCCTTCATCCAGCGCCTGGCCGCGCATGGTGTCGCCTGCGAACCGATCCGCGTGGACGAGTACACCGGACGCCGCTTCACCTTCTTCGCCGACCCCGACGACCTGCCACTGGAGCTGTACGAAGCCGGTTGACGTCCCCGGGGGTCAGATCCCTTTTCCGTCGGAAAAGGGATCTGACCCTATCGCCGCCACCGGAAACGTCATCCACGCATGGCATGGATCTGTGTCGACCAAGGTCGACACCCACCAACCGCACCAGCACCGGCAGATCGCCGGAAACTGTCGAAGGCGGGGCATTGTGGGTTTGCGGGGTGTGAGCCGCATGGATGCGGCGACCAAACCCCCAGGGACGGGTTTACGGCGGCCCCGCAAACCCACAGTGCCCCGCCATCCCTCAGCAAGTCCGCTTTTGCTGTTGCTCCGGCTGTTGCGGCTGCCTCTGCAGGTGCAGGGCGCAGCCCTGCAAAGCCCCCCTTCCCCATACCCCGCCGAATGGGTATACAGTCGACCCATGCCGGCACCGTGCCGGAATGAACCCTGGGAGGGGACCATGCGCAACACCTTCAAGACCCTGCTGCTGGCACTGCCGCTGTGCCTGGCCGCCCTGTCGGCCCAGGCCGCCGACGGCGCCGCCGGCCGCTGGAAGACCATCGACGACAAGACCGGCAAGGTGAAGTCGATCGTCGAGATCAGCCAAGCCGCCAACGGCACCCTGACCGGCAAGGTGGTCGACATCCTGCACTCGGACAAGGGCCCGAACCCGGTCTGCGATGGCTGTGAAGGCGCCAACAGGAACAAGCCGGTGAAGGGCATGACCATCCTCTGGAACCTGAAGGCCGATGGCGCCAACAAGTGGTCCGGCGGCACCATCCTCGACCCGGCCAACGGCAAGACCTACAAGTCGAAGATGGAGCTGCAGCCGGGTGGCACCAGGCTGGACGTGTCCGGCTGCATCGCCTTCATCTGCCGCGCGCAGACCTGGCAGCGCGAATAAGCGCCCCGGCCCCCGCTTCACCCCGTGACCCGGCCCCGGCCGGGTCACGTCGTTGCGGGCATGCGATACTCTGCGGTTCCCCTCGGCTTCACCCCGCGACCATGACCCGTACCGCGCTCGTCACCACCGCCCTGCCCTACGCCAACGGCCCGCTGCACCTGGGCCACCTGGTCGGCTACATCCAGGCCGACATCTGGGTGCGTGCGCGGCGAATGAGCGGCGGCAAGGCCTGGTTCGTCTGCGCCGACGACACCCACGGCACGCCGATCATGCTGGCCGCGGAAAAGGCCGGGGTCACCCCGGAAACCTTCATCGCCAACATCCAGGCCAGCCACGAACGTGACTTCGCCGCCTTCGGCGTGGCCTTCGACCACTACGACTCGACCAACTCGGCGGCCAACAAGGCACTGACCGAGCAGTTCTACCTGAAGCTGGAAGCGGCCGGCCACATCAGCCGCCGTTCGGTCGCCCAGTTCTACGACCCGGCCAAGGGCATGTTCCTGCCCGACCGCTACGTCAAGGGCATCTGCCCGAACTGCGGCAGCCCCGACCAGTACGGCGACAACTGCGAAGTCTGCGGCGCGACCTATGCACCGACCGACCTGAAGGAGCCGCGTTCGGTCATCTCCGGCGCCACGCCGGAAATGCGCGATTCGGAGCACTTCTTCTTCGAGGTGGGCCACTTCGATGCATTCCTGCGCGAATGGCTGGCCGGCGATGTCGCCCTGCCGGGCGTGAAGGCCAAGCTGGGTGAGTGGCTCAACGCCGAAGGTGGCCTGCGCGCGTGGGACATCTCGCGCGATGCGCCGTACTTCGGTTTCCAGATTCCCGGCCAGCCGGGCAAGTACTTCTATGTCTGGCTGGATGCGCCGATCGGCTACCTGTCCAGCTTCCAGACCCTGTGCGGCAAGCTCGGCGAAGACTTCGAAGCGCACCTGCGCGCCGGCACCGCCACCGAACTGCACCACTTCATCGGCAAGGACATCGTCAACTTCCACGGCCTGTTCTGGCCGGCGGTGCTGCACGGTACCGGCCACCGCGCGCCGACCCGCCTGCACGTCAACGGCTACCTGACCGTGGACGGTGCCAAGATGAGCAAGTCGCGCGGCACCTTCGTGATGGCGCGTACCTTCCTCGATGCCGGCCTGGAGCCGGAAGCGCTGCGCTACTACTACGCCGCCAAGTCCGGCGGTGGCGTCGACGATCTTGACCTGAACCTGGGTGATTTCATCGCCCGCGTCAACGCCGACCTGGTCGGCAAGTTCGTCAACCTGGCCAGCCGCTGCGCCGGCTTCATCAGCAAGCGCTTCGACGGCCAGCTGGCCGCGCAGCTGCCCGACGCGGTGCAGTACCAGCGCTTCGTCGACGGCCTGGCGCCGATCCGTGAAGCCTACGAGCGCAACGACCCGGCTGCGGCGATCCGCCTGACCATGACCTTGGCCGACGAAGCCAACCGCTACATCGACGACGTCAAGCCGTGGGTCATCGCCAAGCAGGAAGGCGCCGACGTGCAGCTGCAGGCCGTGTGCAGCCAGGGCCTGAACCTGTTCCGCGTGCTGGTCACCGCACTGAAGCCGGTGCTGCCGGCCACCGCCGCGCAGGCCGAGGCCTTCCTGGCCGCGCCGGTCAATGACTGGACCGAACTGGCACAGCCGCTGCTGGGCCACCGCATCACCGACTACACCCCGCTGTTCACCCGTATCGACCCGAAGAAGATTGACGCCATGATCGACGCCTCCAAGGACACCCTGCAGCCGGCCGCCGCTGCCGCCCCCGCCGCCAGGACCGACGCCGCCAAGCCGGCCACACCGGCCCCGGCCAAGGACGACGCGAAGAGCGCCGATGCTCCGGCCTATATCGGCATCGACGATTTCGCCAAGCTCGACCTGCGCATCGGCAAGGTGCTGGTGTGCGAGTTCGTGGAAGGTTCGGACAAGCTGCTGCGCTTCGAACTGGATGCCGGCGAACTGGGCAAGCGCCAGATCTTCTCCGGCATCCGTGGCAGCTACGGCGAGCCGGAAGCCCTGGTCGGTCGCAGCGTGGTGTTCATCGCCAACCTGGCGCCGCGCAAGATGCGCTTCGGCCTGAGCGAAGGCATGATCCTGTCGGCCGGTTTCGACGGCGGCGCGCTGGCGCTGCTGGACGCCGACAGCGGCGCGCAGCCGGGCATGCCGGTCCGCTGATGCCTGCAGCGGGCGCGGCCACCGCCGCGCCTGCCGGCAGCATCGGCCAGCGGAGGCAACGCGATGGGAAGCAATGGAATGGAACTGGCGCTGTTCGACTTCGACCACACCGTGACCACCTGCGATACCTATGGCCGTTTCCTGCGCCGCGTGGCCACCGCCGAACAGCTGGCGCAGGCGTGGTGGAAGGTCGGCCCGTGGCTGGCCGCATACAAGCTGAAACTGATCTCGGCCGAACGCATCCGTGCACGCGTCACCCGCCTGACCTTCAGCAACCGCCACAGCGATGACATCGCCACGCTGGCCGCAGGCTTCTCGCGTGAGTTCCTGCCCGAGGTGGTGCGCCCGGAAATGCTGGAGCAGATCCGCTGGCACAGGGAACAGCAGCATACCGTGGTGATCGTGTCCGGCTCGCTGGACCTGTACCTGCGGCCATGGTGCGAGCAGCTGGGCCTTCAGCTGATCTGCAACCGGCTGGAAAGCCAGGACGGCCGCCTGACCGGTCGCTATGCCGGTGGCGACTGCGGCCCGCGCAAGGTCGAGCACATCCGTCGCCAGTTCGATCTGTCCCGCTACGTGCGCATCCACGCCTACGGTGACAGTTCCGAAGACAAGCCGATGCTGGCGCTGGCCCACGAGCGCTGGTTCCGTGGCAAACCCCTGAAGTAACCCCGACGCGCAGCCTTCGCCACGCATGAGCCTGATCCCGCCCCTGACCGAACGCCTCGACCGCCTGCTGCCGCAGACCCAATGCGGGCAGTGCGGCTACGACGGCTGCCGCCCGTATGCGCAGGCGATGGCGCGCGGCGAGGTGGGCGTGGACCGCTGCCCGCCGGGCGGCGATGCCGGCGCGCGCGCGCTGGCGCAGGTAATGGGCGTGCCTGCCATTCCGTTTGATCGTTCGCGTGGCGAACACAAGGTGCCGCAGGTGGCGCTGATCGTGGAAGCCGACTGCATCGGCTGCACCAAGTGCATCCAGGCCTGCCCGGTGGACGCCATCGTCGGCGGCGCCAAGTACATGCACACGGTCATCGCCGATCTGTGCACCGGTTGCGAACTGTGCATTCCGCCGTGCCCGGTGGACTGCATCGAGTTGCTGCCCCTGTAACAGGGGTCGGATCCCTTTCCGCGGGAAAGGGATCCGACCCCATCCCGCAGTTACGGCACGGCCGCTGTCACCACGATCTCGACCTTCCACTCGGCGTGGGCCAGCTTGGCTTCGAAGGTTGCGCGGGCCGGGGTCGCGCCCTCGACCACCCACTCGTCCCACGCCTTGTTCATGCCGTCGAAGTCGGCGATATCGGCCAGGAACACTTCCGCGCGCAGCACGTGCTGGCGATCACTGGCGACCAGTGCCAGCAGCTTGTCGATCTCCGCCAGCACCTGCCGGGTCTGCCCGGTGATGTCCTGGCTCGTGTCTTCCGGAATCTGGCCGGAGAGGTAGGCGACCTTGTTGTACACGGTCATTTCGGACATGCGCGGTCCGACGTCGTAACGCTCCATCATGGGCGTGGCTCCTGCGGGTGATCAGGCCTGCATTGTCCTCCAATCCGGTCGACGGTGGGTGCACGGGCACCTTCCGCGACACGTCACTACCGGGCTCCGACGGTCCCACTGGTCAAATGACGATGACAGGCGCACGATGCGCCACGCCCGCGTTGACACCGCCCTCGCCCCTCCTGCCGCACCCTTGCGCCGATGACCGTCCCCGTCGATTCCACCACTGCCCCTTCCACGCCAGCCTGGAAGCGGGTTGCCACCATCGTCATCCCGCTGCTGATCCTCGCCCTGGCCCTGCACGGCCTGGCCAACGAGTTCGACGAGCACGGCTACCGGGCCATCCGCCAGGCGTTCCGCCAGCTCAGTGGCATGCAGATCGCGCTCACCGTGGTACTCGGCCTGGCCAGTTACGCCTGCCTGATCGGCTTCGATGCCATCGGCCTGCGTCGCAGCGGCATCCGCGTGCACCCTGCGCGAGTCGGCATCACCGCGTTCCTTGCGCACACGCTGGGCCAGACCGTGGGCTTTGCCGCGTTGACCGGCGGCGCGGTACGCCTGCGTGGCTACCGCAGCGCCGGCCTGGACCTGGCGCAGATCGGCCAGGTGGTGCTGATGAGCACGCTCGGCTTCGTGTTCGGGGCATGGCTGCTGATCAGCGTGGCACTGTGCATGGAACCTGCAGCGGCAGCGTTGGCATTGCCATTGAATCCCGATGCCGTGCGCATCGTCGGCATCGTCGCCCTGCTCGCGTATCTCGGCACCGTGCTGCTGGTCGGCCGCGATGGACGGCAGTTCAGCGTGTTCGGCCATGCGTTGTGGCTGCCCGACCGCCGTACCATGATCGGCGTCACCGTGCTGAGCGTGATCGAACTGGTGCTGGCCAGTGCCGCGTTCTACGTGCTGCTGCCGGACTCCACGCCGACCGGACTGCCCGGCTTCGTCGGCCTGTACCTGGTGGCCGTGCTGGCCGGCCTGGTCTCGACCGTGCCCGCCGGCCTTGGCGTGTTCGAGTGGAGCCTGCTGAAGCTGTTGCCGCAGGTGGCACCGGCGGCGGTGCTGGCAGCGGCGCTGATCTACCGCGTCACTTACTACGTGCTGCCGCTGGTGCTGGCCACCCTGCTCGCGCTCGCGCCCGCCCTGCGCCAACCGCTGCAGGCCAGCGCCGGGGCAACCCGTGCGGGCTGGAACGCGCTGCGCCCGTGGCTGCCGCAGATCATCGCGCTGGCGGTGTTCAGCATCGGCGCCGCACTGGTCATCGACGGCACGCTGCCGACGCCACGCCGTCACCTGGTCAATGCCTCGCTGCCGATCCTGGAGACCTCGCACCTGATCGGCAGCCTCAGCGGCGTCGCACTGCTGCTGATCGGCCAGGGCCTGGCCCGGCGCAGCCACGCCGCCTGGGTGCTGGCGATGGCGGTGTGCGTGATCACCCCGCTGCCGCTGTGGCTGCGGGGTGGCCAACTGTTGATCGCCGTCTCGGCAGTGCTGGTGGCGATGGCACTGTGGGCCGCACGTCGCGAGTTCTACCGCCAGGGCGCGCTGCTGGACGAAGCCTGGTCATGGCCATGGCTGCGCAACCTCGGCCTGGTGCTGGTCGCGGTCACCTGGCTGCTGTTCTTCACCTACAGCCATGTCGAGTACCAGAACGAGCTGTGGTGGCAGTTTGCGATATCCGGCAACGCACCACGCGCGCTGCGCGCGTTGCTGGTCGTGGCGATCGCGCTGGTGATGTTCGGCCTGGCGCGGCTGCTGCACAGCACGCGCAGCCCGCTGCCAGCCGCCGACGAGGCCACGCTGCAATCACTGGCGCCGGTACTGGCCGGTGCCACCGATACCCAGGCCTGCCTGGTACTGACCGCTGACAAGGCGGTGCTGCGCGACGAGGCGAAACAGGGCTTCGTGATGATGCAACGCTACGGCGGTTCGCTGATCGCGATGGGCGATCCCGTCGGCCCGCCGGAGGTCGCCCGCGCATTGATCTGGCGCTTCCGCGAGGAAGCCGACCGGCTCGGCCTGCGCCCGGTGTTCTACCAGGTCGGCGAGTCCTACTGGCAGACCTACCTCGACCTGGGCCTGGGCCTGGTCAAGCTGGGCGAAGAAGCGATGGTGCCGCTGCACGATTTCGGCCTGGAAGGCCGCGAACGTGCGGACCTGCGCCAGGCCTGGAACCGGGGCAAGCGCGGCGGCCTGTCCTTCCGTGTGGCACCGGTGGAGGAAATTCCCAGCCTGCTGCCGCGCCTGCACGCGATCTCCAACGCGTGGCTGGAAGACAAGGCCGGCGACGAAAAGGGCTTTTCGCTGGGCAGCTACGACCCGGATTACCTGGTGCGGTTCCCGGTGGCACTGGTCGAGGCCGAAGGCCAGATCGTGGCGTTCGCCAACCTGTGGCAGGCGCCGGCCGGTGCCGAGCTGTCGGTGGACCTGATGCGCCACGTCAACGAGGCGCCGAAGGGGACGATGGACTTCCTCTTCATCGAACTGTTCCTGTGGGGCCGCGCGCAGGGCTATGCACGCTTCTCGCTGGGCATGGCGCCACTGTCCGGGCTGGCACAGCATCGCCTGGCCGGCCGCTGGAACCGCCTGGCCGGCCTGCTGGCGCGGCATGGCGAACGCTTCTACGGCTTCAGTGGCCTGCGCCGCTTCAAGTCGAAGTTCGACCCGCAGTGGCGGCCACGCTATCTCGCTGCGCCGGGTGGCATGCACCTGCCGGCCGCACTGCTGGACGCCACGCGCCTGATCTCGCTGGACCCGCGGCGCAACTGAAGCCCCGTATCACCAGGCATACCCGGCGCCACCTGTCGCCCGGTAGGTGTCGACCTTGGTCGACACGCTCATCCCCAAGGCGCCCTCAGCCCCAGCGCCGACCAAGGTCGGCGTCTACCAAGCGCTACATACCGCCCTTGAGGATCACCTCGGCCAGCCGATCATAGTCACCACCGAAATGGTGGTCACCCGGCAGCTTCACCTTCTTCACACCGTCATTGGCCGGCAGGTCCGGGCACAGTGTGTCCTCATCCTTGTCGCCGTACACGCACAGCGTTTTCTCCGCCGGCAGTCTGGCCACTTCCGGCGCGATCGGCAGGCCGTCGCCGCCGCCGCCGAGCCAGTTGCTGACGTGGAACTCGAAGTCGGCCTTCTTGCCTACCGACAGCAGCACGATGCGATCCAGCGCTGCACGGGTATCGGCATCGAGCTGGTTGATGGTCGCCGGCAGCACGTCGGCACCCTGCGAGAAACCGATCAGCATCACCTTGTCGCGGTGCCACTGCTGGCGATAGTGATCGATGATCTTCTGCAGGTCAGCAGCGAAGCCCTTCGGCGTGCGCTCGCTCCAGAAGTAGCGCAGCGAGTCGATGCCGACCACGGCCACGCCGTGCTCGTTGAGCGACGACGCCACGTCCTTGTCCAGGCCGGCCCAGCCACCATCACCGGAGACGAACACGGCCAGCGTGTCGCCGTTGCCGGTCGACGGTACTTCCACCACCGGCAGGCCCTTCAGCGCGGCCGGCGGCGGTGCCAGGCTGACGCCTGCCTGCGCACCCATCACCCGCGCTGCAGCCACCAGGCCCGGTGAGGCATCACCACGCGCCGTGCGCTTGAACTCGCGCGCCATCGCCACCTGCTGCACGAACCCGCTGGCCTCGCCCGCCTTGCAGCCGTGATCACCGGCTGCACTCAACCACGGGAAGTTCAGCTCGGCGGGTTGCAGCGTGTTGCGCTTCACGCCATCGCCGCAGACCATGCGCTCGTGGTTGTGGTCCGGGCAGAAGCCGGTGGTGAGCAGGCCGGCGAACACCTGGGTGTCGGCCTGCGCGGCCAGCGAGTAGGCCATTTCAGCGCCTTCGCCATCGCCGCCGACCAGCGGCAGGTGGTACCCGGGCAGATGCAGCGAGGCCTGCAGCCAGCGCGAGAAATTCTCGACATCGCCGGAACCGAACGAACAGGTCGGGTTGCCTTCGCGCTTGAGCACGCCGCGCAGGTGCGCGATGTCCACGGCGGCGACCATCGCACCGTCGGCACGCAGGGCCTCGATCGGCAGACGGCTGGTATCGCCACCGGGAGTCGGTTCGTGGAACCAGATCACCACCCGCTGCGGGGTACCGGCCGGCATATGCACCGGAATCTGTTCGAACCGCCCGTGGCTGAACTGCTGCACGGTCGCTGCCGCGGTTGCCGGCAGTGCGGCCAGCGCCAGCACCACGCCCATTACCCTGCCCAGCCCTGCACGCTTCATATCGCAGCCCCGATGGAATGCGCACACGATACGCTGCCTCCACGTGCACGGCACGTACCGGTGCAGGCCGTTGGGGTTTCAGCAGGCTGCGGCGCGACGACTGCGCCGATACAGCGCCAGCGCCAGATACAGCAGCCAGCCCACGATCACCACGATCACCACTTTCTGCCCCAGCCCGCGCGGCGGCCCGCCACGCCACAGCACGTGCAGCCACAACAGCACGAAAGCCAGCCAGGCCCAGCCCCAGAGCAGGCCGGCGGCGGATTGCCAGCCCGGTTCGCGGCGCAGGTACCAGGCCTGCAGCAGCATGCCGACGCTGGCACACAGGAACGCGGTGTTGGCCGCCAACCCGTGGATGAACGGTGCCAGCAGCGGGGTTGCTTCGGGCAGCCAGCTGTCACCGATGGCGACCGTGGCCAGGCCCAGCGCCGAGACCGTGAACAGCAGCGGCGCCGCCGCGCTGCGCCGCGGGCCGATGCTGCCGCGATAAAGGGCGATGCCGAGCAGGGTGATCGCCAGTGCCAGCAGGCAGTACGCCGCACGCAACGCCAGCCCCCACGGCCCGTGCAGGTAGAGGCTGAGCGTGGCCCGCACCCAGTCCAGGTCGGTGCGTGCGAACTGGGTCCACAGCGCGGTAACCAGGAACAGAACCAGGGCTGCCAGCGCCAGCAGCGCCGCCGGACGCGCGCGGCTCATGCGGAGGCCTCCGGGTGCCGCGCCTGCCATTCGGCCAACGCCTTGCGATAGCGCTGCAGCTCGTCGGCATACAGGTCCAGCACGCACAGCGGGCAACCGCTGCCACAGCATTCGTTGGGACCGGGCTCTTCCGGCGGCAGCGGACGGGGATCGGGATCAGGGACGGACACGGTTGGAAGCGGCAATCGGTGGAAACGGGCCCCAGTGTAGCGGGCTGGCTCAGCGACCCAGCTGCCGCCGCAGGTTGTCGCGCGCGGCCGCGTCGAGGCGCTGGTGGAAGAACTCGCTGAGGAAGATGCGCGGTGCGCGCAGCAGGCCCTGCAGGAAACGGCGGCGGCCAGCGCGATACAGGAAGCCCGGCACCACGCCCTTGTACTCTTCGGCCACGCCCCGGTCATAGGCGGTGAACACCGGTTCCGGCGCGGCCAGGATCGCCATGTCGCAGTCCAGGAACAGCGCGGCCTCGGCATCGACATCGTCCGGGCCGAGCGCGCCATGGCGGGCGGTCAGCAGGATCAGCTGCTCGACCCGGGCGGCATCGACAGCGGCGAGTTCCGGCGCCTGCGTGATCGCCTGCAGGGCCATCTGCGCCGAACGTGCTTCGTTGTCCTTTCGCCCCGCCACGTAGATCGCATCGTGGTAGAGCACGGCCAGGTAGACCTCGGCCGGCTGCTGCCAGCCGGGGCCGTCGGCAACCTCCTGGCAGTGCTGCAGCACCGCGCGCACGTGGCCGAAGTGATGGTAGGCGCGTGGTGGCGTTGCATAGCTGTCCTGCAGCGCCTGCCACTGCGCCGGAGCGAGCGTCAGCGGGGAAAAGTCCATGCCCGGATCATCCCGCCTGCGCGGTTGACGGGCAAGCTGTCGCTTTTTTCACCACGTCCTCACAACGCCCTTCGCACTAGGCCGCAACGCGGTTGTCCACAGCTTTCCCGAGCGCTGGTCCACACCGGTTGTGGATGAACGTGCGGACCGACCAACGGTCGCTGCAGCGGTGCGCGCACAGGTCTACACTCGCCTCAGGCGGGAGCGCCCGCCGCTGCCGGGAGCCGTCATGTACCGTCCTGCCGCCCGATTCGTTCTGCTCGCACTGGCCGCATTGGCAGCACCGTCCGCGATCGCACAGGATCATCCGGGAACGGCCGCGCCGCTGGCCGTTGCCAGCACCACCACTCCGGCGATGCCGACGCCGCAGCAGGTGTTCGCGATTCCACCGGCGATGCGCGACATGCTGCGCACGCAGGTGATCAATCACGGTTACTCCCGCGAGCAGCGCCTGCAGGCGCTGGTGGAGATGATCTTCGACCGCCACGGCCTGGACCTGCAGTACGACGCCGATGCGACCTTCACCGTGAGCGAGATCTGGCAGCAGCGGCGCGCCAACTGCCTGGCCTTTACCCTGATGTTCGTCGCGCTGGCACGCGAAGCCGGCATCCAGGCACGCGTGCAGGAAGTCGGCCAGGTCGTGTCGTGGTACCAGGACCAGGCCCAGGGCCTGGTCTACAGCGTCGGCCACGTCAATGCCGGGGTCGGCTTCGCCGGTCGCTTCGCCACCGTCGATCTGGATCGCAACGTGCTGTACGACCGCCGCGGGCCGCTGCCGATCAGCCAGGCACGGGCATTGGCACACTTCTACAACAACCGCGGCGCCGAACGCATGGCCAGCGGCGATCTGGTGGGTGCACGCACCTTCTTCAATGCCGCGCTGGCACAGGACAACAGCTTCGCCGCCACCTGGAACAACCTGGGCGTGCTGGAAAACCGTACGGGCGATACCGCCGCCGCGCGCCGGGCATTGGAAACGGCGCTGCGACTGGACGGCCGCCAGGACGCTGCACTGACCAACGCCAGCGCGCTGTACCGGAAGCTGGGCATGATCATGCAGGCGCAGGCGCTGGAGCAGCGCCTGCAGTCGGTGCAGCGCGAGGATCCGTTCGCGCAGTACATGCTCGGCGCCGAGGCCGAACGCGCCGGCCGACTGGATCAGGCGATCCGCTATTACCGGCAGGCCGTGCGCCTGTACGACACCGCACACCAGTTCCACTTCGGGCTGGCGCGGGCCTATTTCCTGGCCGGCCAGCTCAAGCGCGCCGATCGTGAACTGCTGCGCGCGCAGGCGCTGGGCGGTGCCCCGCAGCAGGCGCGCTACCAGGCCAAGCTGGACAGCCTGGCCCGCTGGCGCGCACAGCAGCAGGCCAGGCGCTGAAGGCCGGTCAGGCCTTCTTGAGGAAGCAGGTCTTCAGGACCAGGCCCTTGATCTTCTCCGAGTTGCCTTCGATGTGCTCGGCATCGTCCTCGACCAGGCGGATGTTGCGGATCACGGTGCCCTGCTTGAGCGGGATCGAGGAACCCTTCACCTTCAGGTCCTTGATCACGGTGACGGTGTCACCGGCCTGCAGGGTATTGCCGTTGCTGTCACGCACGACCAGGGTCGAACCGGCACTTTCCTCGGCGGTCCATTCGAAGCCGCAGTCGGCGCAGATCCACAGCGCGCCATCGGCATAGGTGTTTTCCAGGGTGCACTGCGGGCAGGCGGGGACAGAAGACATCAGCAAGTACCTCAAAGTGAATCAACAGCCGCCATTGTAACCGCCCGGCTCGCCTGCCCTTTTCCGGGCGGCGCCCGGCCCCCGGCTTGACCCGATCCGGCCTGCCGATACGGAATGGGAGGCCGCAGGAACTTGCAGTCGGCGGCGAACTGCAGCAGAGTGCGCGGCCCCTGATCGCCCCCGGAACTCCCCATGCGCCTCGGCATCGACTTCGGTACCAGCAACTCCGCCGCCGCCATCGTGCATGAGGGAACACTGCTGCCGATCCGCTTCGGCGACGCCGAGCAGTTCCGCACCAGCGTGTACTTCCCCGGCGTGGTGCCCGACCCGGACGACTTCCAGCTCGACGACGGCCAGGAACACCAGCTGCAGCAGATGATCGACAGCGCCGCGCGCGCGGCGCGCGCCGCCGGCCAGGAACGCACGCCGCAGGCGCTGCGCCGCGAAGCCCTGCGCGCGCTGCGCCGGGAATGGATGGAAGCCCGCGCCGGCAAGGAACGCAGCGCCAACGACCTGCTGCAGAACGCGGTCTACGGCGACGAAGCGCTGGAAGCCTATTTCGAGGAACACGAAGGCAACCTGGTGCAGAGCCCGAAGTCGATGCTCGGCTACAACCTGCACCCGCGCGCGAAGCAGACCATCACCGGCATCGCCGCGCACATCCTCGAACACATCCGCCTGACCGCCAGTGCCCAGCTCGGCCGGCCGCTGCGCGCCGCCCTGCTCGGGCGCCCGGTGCAGTTCCGCAGTTCGATCGGCGCAGCCGGCAACGACCAGGCGCTGGACATCCTGCGTGAAGCGGCCACCCAGGCCGGCTTCGACCAGGTTGATTTCCTCGAGGAGCCAGCCGCGGCGGCCATGCATTACCACGCCGAAAGCCGCGAGCGGCACCAGGCGGTGATCGTCGATATCGGCGGCGGCACCACCGACATCGCCCATGCCGAAGTCGGCGGCGACGACGCCCCGCGCATCCACCGCGCCTGGGGTATCGCCCGCGGCGGTACCGACATCGACCTGGCGCTGAGCCTGTCCAGCTACATGCCGCTGTTCGGCCGCGGCATCACCCGCGTGCCGGCCCACCACTACGTGGAAGCGGCCACCGTGCAGGACATGACCCGCCAGCGCGAATTCCGCCTGCACAAGTACGACCATGTCGACGCGCCCTGGGGCGACCGCCTGCAGGCCCTGCAGGACACCGGCAACACCGCCCGCCTGTACCGTGACGTCGAACGCGCCAAGATCGCCCTCAGCGCTGCCAGCGAGCACCGCAGCACGCTGGACTACATCGCCCGCGACCTGCATGCCGACAGCAGCGCCGACGGCCTGGCCGCCGCCGCCCATGGCTACCTGGAGCAGATCCGCGAGCTGCTGGCCCAGGTCCGCAGCGACATCGGCGGCGACCCGGATGCCGTGTTCCTGACCGGTGGCATGTCCCGCGCCGGCTACCTGCGCCAGGCGGTGGCGGCCGCCTTCCCGGGCGCCCGCATGGTCCACGGCGAGCCCTCGCTGGGCGTGGTCCAGGGCCTTGCGCTGGCGGCAGCCAGCCAGGATTAACAAAACGTTACGCGGTCTAAGTTACTCTTGGTCGGCTAGAACCCTGCTGTCCCTTCCACCGGCCATGCCGGTGTGTGTCCACGGTGCAGCCTGGCCCGCCCAGCGGGCCTAGCGGCCATGCCTTCCTGGCTCGTTCATGGTCCGCGCAGCACCTGAGCCGCCATTGAGACCCGCTTTGGGCACCCGCCAGGCCCCTGAGGCCTTACAACCTGACGCAGCACCTGCACCCATCGACTGCCGCCGTTGTGATGCGGTCTGTTGCCGGTTGCCCGTGCTGCTGCAGCCCGGCGACCACGTGCCCGGCCAGTTCCTGTCACGCGACACCCACGGCCGTGCCGTGATGGCGCGCAACGAGGAAGGCTGGTGCGCGGCGATCGATCCCTATCACCTGCGCTGCACGATCTATTCGCAGCGCCCGGCGATCTGCCGCCAGTTCTCGATGGGCGGCGATGACTGCCGCCGCGAGCGGCAGGACTACCTGCGCCAGGCCGATGCCTGGGCGCTTTCCTCCCCTTCCACCTGACAGGAGCAACCATGCCCCGCAAGGCAAAGACCCCCGCGAAGGCCAGCAACAGCATCCGCAGCGAACGCAAGGGCGCGGCCGCCAGCACCGTGGTCAGCAGCGATTCGATCGCTTCGGACCTGGCAGCGTTCCGCAAGGCCGGTGGCAAGATCGAAGTCCTCGGCACTACCTGGGCGCTGAAGAAAGCCAGCTGACCCAGCTCCGACCGCGGCGGCGCTGCCGCCGCGGCCTGCCGGACCGCGCTCAGCGATCCAGGCGTACCCGCACACTGCCCGAATGCGACTGGATGCGGATGTCACCGTCGCCATTGCCGAGCCGAGTATCGAGATGGCTGCCCGGGCCGTAGCGCGGCCGTTCCACCTGGCCGGCGTCGCTGTTGATCGACCCGCTGAAGCTGTTCACCGACAGCTGCGCCGAAACCGTGCGTGGCAGGCGCAGGTTGACCGACGCGCTCACCGATTCGACATTGATACGGCCCCCCGGCGCCAGCCCGGCCGCCGACAGGTCGATGCTGCCCGACACGGTTTCTACCGCCAGCCGCTGCACCCGCCCGGCATCGACCTCGACCCGGCCGGATACCGTCTGTGCACCGATGTCACCGGACGCGCCGCCGCCGGCTTCGATGCGGCCACTGACCGTGTTCACGTCCAGCTTCGGCGTCTGCAGGCGCGCGATGACACCGCCGCTGACCGTATTGAGCTTGCTGTCGCCGCTGCGACCGGAGGCGCTCAGGCTGCCGCTGACCGTGTCGGCCTGCAGGCGGCGCACATCGATGCCGCTGATGTCCTGGCTGGCACTGACCGTACTCAGCAGCAGTTCCACCGAGCGCGGCACGTTCAGCACCAGCGTCGCGCCGCCGTTGTTGTTGCGACGCGGATACTCGATCTCCCAGCGCACGCGGTTGGCACTCTTCTCCTGGCGCAGCTGCAGGCCATCGCTCAGCGTACCGGTGAGCTGCACGTCGTTGCGGTCCCAGCCACGCACGCTCACTTTGCCGGCCACGTTGCTCAGTTCGATGCGGCCGCCGGCGGCCAGGTTGTGGCGCTCGTCGATCCGTGTGTCAGCCAGGGCCACCGCGGGCAGCAGCAACAGCGCGGCGCAGCAGGTCATCAGGGTTCGTGTCATCGGGGGTCTCCTCAGGTCGTCAGGCCGGACTCGGCGGCATAGGCCGCCTGCCGGGTCAATTCCAGCCGCAACGCATAGGTGCGCTTGAGCTGGCCAAGCAGATGCGGCGCGCGTGGATCCTGCGCCAGCGCGGCCCGGATCTGTGCCGCGCTTTCATCGAGTTCGTGCAGCGCCGGCTGCCATTCCGGCGCCCGGCCTGCGGGCAACGAGGCCACTGCCTGCTGGTACTGCTCGGTCATCGCCGCGGCCTGCAGTTGCAGGGTAGACGGCACCGGCGCGTCCGGTTGCGCATGGCGCCACGGCGCCACCGCGTAGAGCGCCAGGCTTGCGGCCAGTGCGGCCCCCACCGGCAACCACCAGCGCCGGCGCGAACGCCCCGGCAGCACCACCACGTTGCCGGTCGGCGCAGGCGCCGCCTGTGGTTCACGCGGCGGCAGCTGCGCCGACAACCGCGTCCAGCCATCGGCGGGCAGGCCGCGTTCGGAAGGCAGCGCGCGCAGTCGGGCCACCAGATCGTGGTCGGAATCGTGTTCGTGTGTACTCATGTCATGTCTCCCAGCCGTGCGCGCAACAGGCCGCGCGCACGATGCAACTGTGCCTTGGAGCTGCCGACGGCCATCTGCAGCTGCGCGGCGATCTCCTGGTGTTTCCAGCCTTCGATGTCATGCAGCACCAGTACCGCGCGCGCCCTCGGCGGCAGCGTCGCCAGCGCGCGCTCCAGGTCGCGCTCGGTACCGGCGCAGCGGTCGTGTACGGCCAGTTCCTGCAGTCCTCCGTCCACATCATCAAGACTGTCGTGGTCCTGCCCGGCGGCGCGCCCACGCAGTTCCATCAGCGCAGCGTTGACGCCCAGGCGATGCAGCCAGGTCGACAGGCTGCTCTCGAAACGGAACCCCGGCAGCGCCTTCCACGCCTGCAGGAAGGCTTCCTGCAAGGCGTCTTCGGCACGCGCCTGCTGGCCCCCGCACAGCCGCCACAGCACGGCGAACACGCGCGGTGCATGCCGCCGGTACAGCAGTTCATAGGCCGAGGTATCGCCGGCGGCGGCCGCCCGCACCAGGGCGGGTTCATCGACGGCGTCGTGGGCGGCAGGCGGCGCGGGCATGGTGGTGTCGAGCATATCGCTTGGATGCGGCGGCCCGGGAAAAGGTTTAGAGCCGGACGACGATCACTGCCGTGCAACCTTTTCGACACCTGCTGCATCCATGGAAGGTCCTTCGCGAAATTGCCGTCCAGGAGTCCTGCCATGTCCAGCCCAACCTGCGCCGCCCTGCTGGTGATCGCCGCCTGCGTCGTGCTGCAGGCACTGGGCCTGTCGCTGCAGCTGCACCCCGGTAACGGCCGTGCCTGCCTGCAACAGCACCGCCAGGCGCTGGTGTGCCTGGCCTGGGCCCCGGCGGTCGAATCCCCGGCACGCGCCGGGTAACATCGAAGGTCGCTATTGCCACCTGTTGTCGCCCCATGATGTTGTCGCTGAAGGATCACCTGCCGCCCTGGACCCACCCGTGGTTGAACTACGCCGGCGTCGCCCTGCAGATCGTAGGGGTGCTTCTGGTCGCGTGGCTCCTGCGCGTGCTCGCCCGGCGCCTGATCCGCCGCTTCGCCGAGCACTACACGTTGCCGCCCGAGATGGTGATGGGCGCGCGCCGGATCACCAGTTTCGTGGTCTATTTCAGTGCCCTGCTGTACATCCTCAGCCTGCTCGGCGCGAAGCCCTCGGTGCTGTGGACCGCGTTCACCGGCTTCGCGGCCGTGGGCGCGGTGGCCTTCTTCGCGGCCTGGAGCGTGCTGTCCAACATCTTCTGCACGCTGCTGATCTTCACCACCCGCCCGTTCCGCCTGCACGACTACATCGAGGTGCTGGAGAACGGCGAGAAGCCGGGCCTGAAGGGCCGGGTGATCGATGTGAACCTGATCTACACCACGCTGCAGGAGACCGGCGAGGGCCACGAGGGCACAGTGCTGCAGCTGCCGAACAACCTGTTCTTCCAGCGCACGGTACGGCGCTGGCGCGACCCGGCGCAGGCCCCCGGCGGCATCCAGGGCGACGGTTGAGGGTGGAGTTTTCGGCAGGGCTGCGCCCTGCACCTGCAGAGGCCGAAGCCGAAGCAAGATCAAGAGCGGCATTCCGTGGGATGGCGGGGCGGTGTGGGTGGTCAGGACACGCCGTAACCCCATCCATGGGGCTCGATGGCGCCATCCATGGCGCCAACGGTCCTGCCCACCCACACCGCCCCACCTCTGACAGATTCCGCGCGCTGTTGGCGGGTGCCGACCGTTGGTCGGCACATCTGTCAGATATCGATAGTCAGAATTGGATCCGACCCCGTGCCGACCAACGGTCGGCACCCACCATCAGCAGCAGGTTCCAACAGATCGCGGAAATCTGTCGAAGGCGGGGTGGGTCCGGTTGAGGGGGGGCCAGATCAGTGAGCGCCATGGATGGCGCCTTTGATGTTGACGTTGCTTCTGCAGGTGCAGGGCGCAGCCCTGCAATAAAACACCCGTTTACCTCAGCTGGCTGTCCTTGCTGCCACGCCGGTTGTACCCGGCATGCGCCTGGTCTTCGTCGTCCCGCGCCTGCTGGCACGCAACGCACAACCGCACACCAGGCACAGCCTGGCGCCGCGCCAACGGGATCGGCGCGTCGCATTCCTCACAGTGTTCCAGGCCGGGGCCGTCGCGCAGCTGTCGCCGCGCGCGGGCGATCGCATCATCGACAGTGGCGTCGATCTGGTCCTGGACCGCGCCGTCTCCTGCCCAACCGGTGGCCATGGCTATCCTCCGCAGGTGTGTCGCCCGATATGGGGACGATACACCCCGGCAAAAAGGAAGGCCTTCATGTAGAGCCGGGCCATGCTCGGCTGCTCTTCAGGATGCCAAACAGAACGCCGACGGATCCGATCAGGCCGATTGCGACTTAATCCCCTCCGTCCCCTTTTTGCTTACCAGACCAGGTCGTCGGGCACCTGGAACTGCGCGTAATAGGCGTCGTCCTCTGCGTTGCCGGTGGAGATCTCGGCGGTCGAGCCCGGCTGGCCGTGGTCGACGATGATTGCTTCGGGTGCGCGTTCACGCACCTTTTCGGCGGCGGCGCGGGGCAGCAACGCATAGCCCTCGCCGTGGGCGACGATGACCAGCACGCCCACCGACAGCGCCTTGCGCAGCTTGGGGTCGATCAGCAGGGTACGGATCGCTGCGCCATCGCTGAAGCGGTACTCGTCGTCGCCCTTGTGGGGTACGGCATGGGCCGTGATGATCTGCCTGGCCTGGGCCTTCTGTTCAGCCTGCCTGGCCTGGGCATTGCGTTCGGCGGCCAGTGCGCGGTCGCGCTCGACCTTCTCGGCGCGGGCACGTTCAGCCTCGCGCTGGACCTCGGCCGAGGTCGATTCGGCCTTGCCCTGGCGGGCCTTGGCCTGCTCGCGTGCGGCGGCGCTGGCCTGCGACTTCTTGGCCAGGCCGGCCTTGAGCAATTGTTCCTGCAGCGCGTTGGGCTTTGCCATGGTCGGTGCGTACCGCGTGTAATCTTGGATGCCCCATTCTACCGACGCCCCGCCGGCCCTGCATGGCAGTCCTGAAGTACCTCACCGGTTATCCCGAACCCCTGGTTGCCCAGGTCAGCGAGCTGCTGGCGCAGGGCAGGCTCGGCCCCTGGCTGCAGCAGCGCTACCCCGACCCGCACGAGGTGCGCAGCGACCGGCAGCTGTACGAGTACACCCAGGAGCTGAAGGACCGTTACCTGCGCAAGTCGGTGCCGCTCAACAAGGTCTGCTACGACAATACGCTGGAAGTGATCAAGCACGCGCTGGGCACCCACACCGCCATCTCCCGCGTGCACGGCGGCCGCCTCAAGGCCAGCCGCGAGATCCGCATCGCGACCGTGTTCCGCCAGGCACCCGCGGCGTTCCTGCGCATGATCGTGGTGCATGAGCTGGCCCACCTGAAGGAAGCCGACCACAACAAGGCCTTCTACCAGCTGTGTCAGCACATGGAGCCGGACTACCTGCAGCTGGAGTTCGATACCCGCCTGTACCTGACCGAGCTGGCCAACCGCGGCCAGCGCTGACCGGCCGCAGCAGCTACACTGCGCGCCCCCTGCCCGACCTGCCTGCCATGGAACCGATCCGTCTCGACAAACGCCTGTCCGCCCTGCTCGGCATCCCGCGCGGCGAAGCGCGGCGCTACATCGAAGGCGGCTGGGTCACGGTCAACGGCGACGTGGTGGAACAGCCGCAGCGCCCGGTCGATGACAGCGCGGTGATCGTGGTGGCCGAACAGGCCAGCGATGAAAAGGCCGAGCGGGTCAGCATGCTGCTGCACAAGCCGGCCGGTGTCGCCGCCGAAACCCTGTGTGCCCTGGTCAGCAGTGACAGCCGCAGCGAACTTGATGCCAGCGACATCCGTCCGTTGCAGCGTCACTTCCACGGCCTGCAGCTGGCCGCCTCGCTGCCGGCCAGCGACAGCGGGCTGGTGGTGGTCAGCCAGGATCCGGCCACGCTGGCCCACCTGCAGCGCAACCTGGGCCGTACCGAGCAGGAATACCTGATCGAAGTGGCCGAAGGCGGTCCCGAGCGCGGGCCGTGGCTGATGGCGCGGCTGCAGCAGGAATCGGGCGGCGCCAAGGTCAGCTGGCAGAGCGAGCAGCGCCTGCGCTTCGCCGGCAAGGGCCTGACGGCCAAGGGGCTGCGTGTGGCGGTCAGCGCTGTCGGCCTGCAGGTCACGGCCGTGCGCCGCCTGCGTATCGGACGCGTGGCGCTGGGGCCGCTGCCGCCGGGGCAGTGGCGCTACCTGGGCAGCGACGAGCGGTTCTGAGGTGTGCGGGTCAGGGCCCTTTCCCGTGGAGAGGGATCCGGGGGTCGGATCCCGTGCCGAAGGCAGGGGCTCTGACCCCCTGTCGATCCTGCAGGCATTCCTTCACGCATGGCGTGGCTCTACCATCGGGGCATGAGCCTGCCCAAGCCGCTGTGGCGACGCCTGCTGCGTGTTGCTGCGATCATCCTCGCCGTGCTGGTGCTGCTGGTCCTGTCCGGGCTGCTGCTGGCCGACCATCTCACGCCGCAGGCGCATGGCGCGCCTTCGCACGTGCTGCCGCTGCAGCCGGCACAGACCCGCATCGACCAGCAGATCGTGCCGCTGCAGGCGGCCCATCCCGGCCAGTCGGGCGTGGCCTTCCTCAGCGATGGCATGGATGCCTTCGCCGCCCGCGCGATGATCACCACCCAGGCCGGCCGCAGCCTGGACCTGCAGTACTACATCTGGCACGACGACCTGATCGGCCACCTGATGGCCAAGGCGCTGTATGACGCCGCCGAGCGCGGCGTGCGCGTGCGCATCCTGCTCGATGACATGAATGCCAAGGACAAGGACGCGCTGATGATGGCGCTCGATGCCCATCCGAACATCGAGATCCGCCTGTACAACCCGTTCCGCAACCGGACCGGCATCCTGCGCATGGTGGAGATGGTGCAGCGCTTCTTCAGCGTGAACCACCGCATGCACAACAAGAGCTGGATCGCCGATGGCCGCGTCGCGATCGTCGGTGGCCGCAACATCGGCGAGGAGTACTTCAGCGCGCGCACCGACGTGAACTTCCAGGATCTGGACCTGCTGGTCGCCGGCCCCGCCGTGGAGCAGGCCAACCGGATCTTCGACGACTACTGGAACAGCGAAACCGCCATTCCGGTATCCGCGCTTGCCTTCCATACCGACGCACAACTGCGCCTGCTGGTGCGCGAATCGGACCACGAGGCGCAGCGGGACGTGGCCCGCCCCTACCTTGCGCGCGTGGCCGAATCACGCCAGCGGCAGCGCCCGAGCCCCGAGCCGTTGCACTGGAGCGGTGCCGTGCGCATCGTGTCGGACCCGCCGATGAAGCACCGCAGGGATGATCGCGCCACCTGGCTGGTGTCGACCCTGATCAGCGAGCTGCAGGCCGCCCGGCACAAGGCCCTGTTGATCTCGCCCTACTTCGTGCCCGGCAACGAGGGCCTCGATGGCTTTTCGGCAATGGCCGGGCGGGGCGTGCAGGTGGGCGTGGTCACCAACTCGCTGGCCGCCAACGACGTCGCCGCCGTGCACGGGGGCTACATGGGCTACCGCGTGCCACTGCTGGAAGCGGGCGTCCACCTGTACGAGCTGAAGGCACAGGGTCAGTCGGGCGATGCCGGCGTGTTCGGCAGCAGCGGCGCGAGCCTGCACACCAAGGCATTCCTGATCGATGACCGCCGCGGTTTCGTCGGCTCCTTCAACCTGGACCCGCGCTCGGCCTACCTGAACACTGAAATGGGTGTGCTGTTCGACGATCCGGTGCTGGGTACACAGCTGCGGGACGAATACCTGCGCCTGGCTGACCCCAGGCACAGCTGGTGGCTGGCACTGGACGACCGCCGCCGGTTGCGCTGGCTGGAGCGCGAACCGCCCCCCCACTGGGTGGAGGCCGAGCCAGGGGCAACGGCGCGCAAGCGCTGGTTGTCGCGGGTGATCAGCTGGCTGCCGGTGGAATCGCAGCTGTAGCGCTCAGGACGCCGGAGCGGCCTCATCCTGTCCGGCCTCATCCAGCGTTTCCACGTTGCGCCCATGCAGGCGCCGCCAGATCCAGCGCAATGCATGCGGCGGTGCCGAGGGCAGCTGCTCCAGCAGGGCCAGCATGCGGCTCTGGCTGGCATGCCCATGGCGGCACAACAAGCTGGCCGCTGCGGCCGCGCTCGCCAGGCGCAGGCTGTCGGCCAACGATCCTTCCGCATCCACCGCCAAGGCCTGGTGAACCGGCTCAGGCAACTCCCATGCGGCAGCGACCCGCTGCGCCAGCGGCAACGACCACTGCTGCAACAGCTGCAGGGCCAACGCCGGCTCCACGGGCTCGCCACGGGCCTGTGCCTCCTGCAGCAGCTGGCGCATCACCAGCGCCGCACCCAGCCCCTGCACCAGGCCCAGCCACTGCGCGGCGAAGGCATCGCCGAAGGTGACCGTGCGTGCGTGGTCGGCCGCTGCACGCGATGCCAGCAGTGCGTGCTCCCAGATGATCGCGCTGAACTGCGGGAACACCTCGCATTGCACCTGCATCACCGGCTGCACCAGTACCGCACTGATGATCTGGCGCACGCCCTCGGTGCCGACCAGGGTCACCGCCCGCTGCAGGCTCTCTACCGGGCGCTCGTGGACCTTGTAGGCCGGGCTGTTGGCGATGCGCAGCAGGTTGCCGGTCAGCACCGGATCCTGGCCGATGATCGCGGCCATCACCCGGGCCGAGGCGGCATCGTCGTTGACGGTCTGGATCAGCTGCGGCAGCAGCTGCGGCCGGCGGGGCAGCTGCCTGGCCGCCCAGTCGCGGTCCTGCAGCGCGCGCGCCACCGCCTCGCCCAGGCCTGGGTCCTGCACCGGCGTTGGCTCGCCGGCCAGCCGTGGGTACAACGCAAGCGCATGCAGCCCGCGTTGCAGGTGAGCGGCGATCTCCGGCGACGGCAGCGCCTCGCCCTGCAGGCTTGCGGCTGCGGCGGCCACCGCCTGGCGGGATGCGGCAACCAGCCGCGCCGGTGCCGCCCCGGTCGAACGTGTCAGCCAGCCGCGCAGCGATCGCCACCATGCCGCTGTCATCGCCGCCCGTCCTGTCGTTGTGATGCCCTTGCCGTCACTGACCGCCCTGCCTCTTCACGCCCATCCGGCCACCCGCCGTCGTCGCAGCATCGGCCGCACTTTCATCTTCTTTAACCTGACGGCCGCCGACGTCGACGGCAACGGCCGGGCGAATGGACTAGAATGGCGCCGCGCGACCCGTCCCCCAGCCATGACGACGTCGCTTTTTTTGTTTTGGGACCCTACCGTTCACTGGCCGTTCGCTGCAGTTCGCCGCTGTTCGCGCCATCGGAGACGCCATGCTATTCGAAACCCTCGCCACCACCGGCCACGAACAAGTGGTGTTCTGCCACAACCACGATGCCGGCCTGAAGGCGATCATCGCCATTCACAACACCACCCTGGGCCCGGCCCTGGGCGGCGTGCGCATGCGCCCCTACGCCAGCACCGACGAGGCACTGGCCGACGTGCTGCGGCTGAGCCGGACGATGACCTACAAGAATGCGCTGGCCGGCCTCAACGTCGGTGGCGGCAAGGCGGTGATCATCGGCGACCCGAAGGTGGACAAGACCGAGGTGCTGTTCCGCGCCTTCGGCCGTTACGTCGACTCGCTGGGCGGCCGCTACATCACCGCCGAAGACGTCGGCACCGACGTCAACGACATGGAGAACATCTACCTGGAGAGCCAGTTCGTGACCGGCGTGCACCAGGTCCATGGCGGCTCCGGCGATCCGGCCCCGTTCACCGCCTACGGTGCGCTGCAGGCGCTGATGGCGGCGATGCGCTTCAAGTTCGGCCACGAGGAAGTGGGCAAGACCAGCATCGCGGTGCAGGGCCTGGGCCACATCGGCATGGAGCTGGTGAAACTGCTGCGCGACCGTGGTGCCAAGCTGTATGTCACCGACCTGGACAGCGCACTGGTTGATCGCGCGGTCAGCGATTTCGGCGCCGAAGCGGTCAAGCCCGACGAGATCCACGAAGTGAACGCCGACGTGTTCGCACCGTGCGCGCTGGAAGGCGCCATCAACGCCGACACCCTGCCGCGGATCAAGGCCAAGATCATCTGCGGTACCGCCAACAACCAGCTGTCGAGCCTGGAAATCGGCGATGAACTGCACGCGCGCGGCATCCTGTATGCGCCGGACTATGCGGTCAACGCTGGCGGCGTGATGAACGTGTCGCTGGAGATCGATGGCTACAACCGCGAACGCGCGATGCGCCTGATCCGCAGCATCTATCACAACCTCACCCGCATCTTCGAACTGTCGCAGCGCGAGAACATCGCGCCGCAGCGTGCGGCCGACCGCATCGCCGAAAGCCGCATCCTGTCGATCGGCAAGCTGAAGATGCCGCTGGGCCGCAGCACCCCGCGCCTGGGCAACCTGCGCGGCGGCTGAGCCTGCCGATGTCGCGCCGGAGCTGACGTCCCGGCGCGACCTCCCGCTCAGAACCCGGTGCTGTAGCGCAGCGCCGCCTGGCGCGCGCCCTCGCCACCGACGCGCTGGTCGAAGCCCAGGCTCAGGCGGCCATTGCGGCCCCACCACGACTCCAGCGCCACGCCGAACAGCGCACTGCCACGCGGTGCGTCCCATCCCGCCAGGGGTGCCCAGGCATCGACACCAACGAAGCTGGCCTGCCAGTCCGCATCGGCACCGTCGAGCCGTTGCTGCCACTCGGCGTGCCCGCGCAGCGTCCAGCGCCCCCAGCCGCGCTCGCCGCGGATACCGGCCAGCATCTGGCTGCGCTGCACGCGGTTGGCGTCGCCACGCAGGCCGAAGCCGAAACCACCCAGCTCATTGAAGGCATCGGTATCCACGCGCGTGGTGCTGGCACCCAGATACGGTGTCAACGACGCGCCCGCGCGGCCGAAACGATAGCCGCCTTCGACGCTGGCACGGCTGAAGCGTCCGCCGTAACGCGCGGAAACACCATAGGCACCGGCGCCCAGCAGCAACTGGCGATCCAGCGCACGGGTGAACTGGCCGCTGCCGACCTGCGCCAGCGCATAGCCCCGGCCCAGGTTCCAACCGGCGTACAACTGTGCCTGCGCCTGGCGATCACGCCCACGATCGCCGCCGAAGCTGCTGCCACCATTGCTGCGGGTCTCGCCAAAGGCCACGCCCATCAGCCCATTGCTGCCCAGCGGCAGGTCCTGGCCGGCCATCCAGCCACGGCTGTCGGCGGCATTGCCGGCAAAACTGCCCTGCCCGGCCTCACCGAGCGCGCTCTGCCAGGCCCCGCGCAGGCGCGGCGCCGCCCGCACGCGATCGAAGCGCTCGGCGATCGCACGGCGCGACATGTCGATGCTGTCGAAGGTGGCCGACTCGGCCCGCGCATGCGCCTGCCCGGACAGGCTCTGCAGGCTGGCTGCCAGGCCCTCGCTGCCACCGCCGGTCCACTGCAGCGCACCGGCCGCCGCGCCGAAGGCCGAGCCCTGCAGGGCGGGACTGCCATCGAGTGCGCTGAACGCACCTTCCAGTCGTTGCGCCGCGGACTGCGCCGAGGCCGCGAGCCCGGTCGCCGCCGCCGTCACGCTCACCTGGGTCAGGTTCAACCAGGCAGTGTTGCTGTCATAGCCATAGCTGCTCTGCAGCAGCGACAGGCCCTGCAGGCCGCTGGAGGAGGCCGGGCTGCTGAAGGTGCCGCTCAGGCCACCGGCCGCATGGACCAGGTCCTGGCGGCTGCCGTTCTGCGGCACGTAGCCGGAGACGAAGCCATGCACGCGCACGCCACCATTGATCGAGGCCGTGCCGGTCACCTGCAGCGCATTGGCACCGAGCGCGATCATCAACTGGCCACCCGCCTGCTGCGTGTAGTTGCCCTCGATGGTGCCGGTGGTGCTGCCGGTGGTCAGGAACACGCTGCTGCCGTTGACCACGTTGCCGATCACGCGCGGCGTGCCGCCATTGAACTGCAGGCCGGTCGAATCCGGGTCGGGCTGGCCGAGGATGGTCACGTTGGAACGGATGACACCGCCGTTCTGCAGCGACAGGATGCCGCGCTCGATGCGGGTGGCGCCGCTGTAGCTGTTGTTGCCTGCGAGCACCAGGGTGCCCCCGCCCTGCTTGACCAGGCCACCGCTGCCGACGATGTCGTTGCTCCACAGCGAGCCACTCGATGGCGCATCGACATTGGCCACTACATCACCCCAGTCGAAGCGGCCCGGGCCCTTGATCGCCCGCGAGATGTCGAGCAGGCCGTAGCCGAACACCGCATCCACGCCGGGCGCGCCGATGTCCTTGGCCGTGCCCAGCAGGGTCTGCCGCACCAGGTTGTTGTCGAAGTACGGGTAGCGCTGCCAGACCAGCGCGGCGGCGCCGGAGATCAACGGGGCGGCGAAGGACGTCCCGTAGTTCCAGTAGTAGGTGCTGCCATTGGCATCGGGATAGACCGCGCTGCCCGGCGCCGCCAGGCAATAGCGCGCCGCCTGCCCGCAGGCATTGGCGTAGCTGGCCAGCGTGCCCGGTGCATAGGGATCCACTGCGGTCGCCACCAGCCAACCGCGCTCCAGGTCGGCCGCCGGTAGCGAGCCGGCAACGCCCAGCTGGCTGGGCAGGGCGGCCAGGCTGCTCGGTTCGGTGCGCGCATCGTTGCCGGCCGCGAACACCACCAGGCCGCCATGGTTGATGACGAACGGACGGTACTCGGCCGCCACCTGCGCGGTGGTCGGCAGGTCGGTCCAGTACAGGCCGCCCCACGAGTTGTTCATCACCTTCACGTTGTAGCTGATCAGGTCCTGGTGGACCTGCGCCACGCCCAGCGGACCGCTGAAGGAATTGCCCTTGCCGCTGCCGTCATCGACCGGCGGCTTGTCGGCGATGATCCGCGCCGAAACGATCTGCGCACCGGGGGCGATGCCGCCCGGCCAGGTTCCCACCGGCGCGCCGGCGGCCAGGCTGGCTACCGCCGTGCCGTGGCCCACCACGTCGTCCACCAGCAGGTTGTTGCGCGCCGGATCGATGTAGTTGAGGTTGCCCACCACCCGCCCGTTCAATGCCGCTGCGTTGCGCTGCACGCCCGAGTCGACGATGCCGATGCGCACGCCCTGCCCGGTCAGGCCGGCGGCCTGTGCGGCACGCGCATTGGTCACTGACAGGTGCGCGTCGAAGGCCGGTTCCTGCGGCTTGGCCGGAGGCGGTGCCGTCGGAGGGGGCGTCGTTGGGGGTGTGGGGGTGGTCGGAGGGGGATCGATGCGGACATTGCCGCCGCCTCCGCCGCCGCCACATGCCGTCATTGCCATCGCCAGCGCCGTTGCCAGCGCGGACCTAACCATCGTCGTGCGTTCCATCGATTCCTTCCCATGAACGTTGACCTGCCTACATCCCGGCAGGCGTGCGGTGCCGCCCAGCGGCGGCCCTCCCCGACCCTCTATACTTGGGCCGACCCCCACGCAGTCTGCCGGGAAACCGGGGCGCTTCCAACGTCCGCGGTCTCCTTTCCGAACATTGCTTACGCATCAACGAGATTGCCATGTCCAACATCGTCATCGCCGCCGCCAAGCGCACCGCCATCGGCTCCTTCCTCGGCCAGTTCAACGGCGTGCCGACCCCCACCCTCGGCGCGGCCGCCATCGCTGCCGCCCTGGAACAGTCGGGCGTACCGGCCAGCGACGTCTCCGAGGTCCTCATGGGCTGCGTGCTGCCGGCCAACCTCGGCCAGGCGCCCGCCCGCCAGGCGGCGATCGCCGCCGGCATTCCGCTGTCGACCGGCGCCACCACCCTCAACAAGGTGTGCGGCTCGGGCATGAAGACCATCATGCTCGGCCATGACCTGATCAAGGCCGGTTCGGCCAGCATCGTGGTCGCCGGTGGCATGGAATCGATGTCCAACGCCCCGCACCTGCTGCCGAACTCGCGTACCGGCACCCGCTTCGGCAACTTCCAGGCGGTCGACCACATGGCCCACGACGGCCTGGTCAACGCCTATGACGGCAAGGCCATGGGCGAATTCGCCGAATGCGCCGTGGACAAGTACCAGTTCAGCCGCGAGGAGCAGGACGCCTACGCGATCGAATCGGTCAAGCGCGCGCAGGCCGCACAGGCCAACGGTGCGTTCGCCGACGAGATCGTCGCGGTGAAGGTGGCCACCCGCAAGGGTGACGTCGAGGTCGCCACCGACGAGCAGCCGGGGCGCTCGGACATCGCCAAGATCCCGACCCTGCGTCCAGCCTTCAAGAAGGACGGCAGCGTCACCGCCGCCAGTTCCTCCAGCATCTCCGACGGCGCCGCCGCGGTGGTCCTGCTGACCGAGGAAGACGCGGCCGCCCGTGGCATCACTCCGCTGGCCCGCATCGTCGGCCACGCCACCCATTCGCAGGAACCGGAGTGGTTCACCACCGCCCCGATCGGCGCGATCCACACGCTGCTGGCCAAGACCGGCTGGTCGCTGGACCAGATCGACCTGTTCGAGATCAACGAGGCCTTTGCCGTGGTGGCAATGGCGCCGATGCGTGAGCTGGGCATCCCGCACGACAAGCTGAACGTGAATGGCGGTGCCTGCGCGCTGGGTCATCCCATCGGTGCCTCCGGTGCACGCCTGGTGGTGACCCTGGTCAACGCCCTGCGCACGCGCGGTGGCAAGCGCGGCATTGCCACCCTGTGCATCGGTGGCGGCGAAGCAACGGCAATCGCCATCGAATTGATTTAAAAAGATTTAACGATGATTTCGCAAAAATGAATGCGGGATCGCTTGACACCCAATCTTGGCTTGTCATCATGTTGTCGGCGCGCAGCATGCGCGTTGCCTAATTCTAACGACGAGGATTTACACAATGAGCATCAACAAGCTGCTGGTCGCGATGTCCCTGGCTCTGGCCCTGGCCGCCTGCTCGAAGCAGGAAGCTGCCCAGGACGCCGCTGCTTCGGCCAACGAAGCCGCCACCGAAGCCCAGGCTGCTGCCGACCAGGCCGCCGCTGCCGGCGCCCAGACCGCCGACGCTGCCCAGCAGGCTGCCAACACCGCCGCCACCGCTGCTGACGCTGCGACCGACGCTGCTGCCAACACCGCTGCTGCCGCGACCGACGCTGCTGCTGGCGAAGCCAAGGACGCTGCCAAGGCTGCCGAAGCTACCGCTGAGCAGGCCAAGGACGCTGCTGAAGAAGCCAAGAAGTAATAACTTCTTTCTTCACGCTGTTCCGGAAAAGCCGCTGGTTCGCCAGCGGCTTTTTCTTTGCGCCACTGCGACCTCGCGGCGCGGGCATCGCGACCCCGCCTTCACAACGGCATGAATAGGCTGGCGTCCCCATCCATTGCAGTACCGGAGACCGCCATGAAGATTCGCCCGATCACCACCACCCTGCTGGCCGCCTCCCTGCTGCTGGCCCTGGCCGCCTGCAAGGGCCCGGAAGCCGAACAGGCCAAGCAGGACGCGCAGCAGGCCGCTGACAGCGCCGGCGCGGCTGCCCGCGATGCCGTCGACAAGGCGGCAGAAGCTACCCGTGACGCCGCCGACAAGACCGCTGCAGCCTCCGAGCAGGCCGCCGCCGATACCCAGCAGGCGCTGGACAAGGCTGCAGACGCCACCGCCAACGCTGCCGACAAGGCCAAGGACGCCGCAACCGACGCCGCCGCACACGCCAGCGACGCGACTGCCAACGCCGCACAGAAGGTGGCCGACAAGGCCCGCGATGTCGCCAATGACGCGAAGGCGAACGCCGCCAAGGAAGAAGCCAAGCACTGAGGCGTACCGGCAGCCAGGCATGGGCCCGGCGCTACAGGAAAAGCCGCGGCACTGCCGCGGCTTTTCTGCTTTTCGCTTTGCGTTTTTTCCGTTGATTCCGTGGTGGGCGCTCCTACGGCAGCGCGCGCACCAGCATCGCCGACAGATCCACGCCCGTCGGCAGGGTCCCGAACACCAGCCCATGCTCCGCTTGCAGCCGGCTGCGCACGAATGCCTCTGCCATCGGACTTTGCGCACGCAACAGCAGCGCGGCCTGCAACAACAGCACTGTGCGCTCGCAGAACAGCCGCGCCTGCGACTCATCCGGTGGCGGTGCTGCTGCCCACCGCTGCAAAGCCGCTGCGTAGCGCGCATCACGATCGGCCACCGCCGCCAGTTCAGCGCGCAGCGCCGCCAGCGCCTCCGGTTCGCGCGCCAGCGCGCGCAGCACGTCCAGACACTGGATGTTGCCGCTTCCTTCCCAGATCGAATTCAACGGTGCCTGCCGGTACAGCCGCGGCAGCATCGATTCCTCCACATAGCCCGCGCCGCCCAGGCATTCCTGTGCTTCATTGACGAAGGCCGGCGCGCGCTTGCACAACCAGTACTTGCCCAGCGCCGTCCCCACACGCGCCAACGCGGCTTCGTTGGCATCCACGCCGGCCCGGTCCACCGCACGCGCGATGCGCATCGACAGCACTGTGGCCGCTTCCGACTCCAGTGCCAGGTCGGCCAGCACATTGGTCATCAACGGGTGCTCGACCAGCAGCTTGCCGAACGTGCGGCGATGACGTGCGTGATGCAGCGCCTGCGCCAGCGCCATGCGCATTTCCGCCGCCGCGCCCAGCATGCAGTCCAGGCGGGTCATCATCACCATGCCGATGATGGTGGCCACGCCCCGCCCCTCCTCGCCCACGCGCCACGCCTGTGCCCCGCAGAACTCGACTTCGCTGGAGGCATTGGCCCAATCGCCAAGCTTGTCCTTCAAGCGCATCAACCGGAATGCGTTGCGGTCGCCGTCGGCCAGCCGGCGCGGCATCAGCAGGCAGGTCAGTCCTCCCGGCGCCTGCGCCAGTACCAGGAAGCCATCGCACATCGGTGCGGAAAAGAACCACTTGTGACCGACCAGGCGATAGCGCTGGCCATCGATCGGTTCAGCGCGCGTGCTGTTGGCACGCACATCCGAGCCTCCCTGCTTCTCGGTCATGCCCATGCCCAGCGTGATGCCGGCCTTGTCCGCCACCGGTACATCGCGCGGGTCATAGACCGGCGCTGCGGCCTTGCGCGCCCACTCGGCCAGGTGCGGCTGCGTGTGCAGCACTGCAACTGCCGCATGGGTCATCGTCAACGGGCAACTGGTGCCAGCCTCGGCCTGGTGGTGCAGGTAGCTCAACACCGCGCGCGCGACATGCCCGCCCGGTTGCGGCTCGTGCCAGGACAACCCGGCGACCCCGTGCGATTTCGCTGTGCCCATCAACTGGTGATAGGCCGGATGGAACTCCACCGTATCGATGCGATGGCCCTGCGCATCATGCGTGCGCAGGCGCGGCCGATCGCGGTTGGCATCGAAGCCGAGCCGGTACAGTTCGTCACCCGCCAGCGCACCATAGACCGCCAGCCGCGGCGCGAAGCCGCCAGCGCCTTCGCGCTGCACCGCCTCCATCAGCGCCACGTCATCGGTCCACAACTGGCGCCCCGCGAACGACGGCGGCTGGTTCAGCACCACATGGGTTTCGTAGGGCGCATTGCTGCTGAAGCTGGGTCCACTCATCCGGTCCGTCCTGGCGGCAAGAGATCTGCGGTCCGATTGTGCCGCATCGCCTGCCAAGCCCGTGTTCAGGCCGATTCTCACCCTGTGCACGAGCGGCCGGCCACAGTGACCGCATGGCAGTCAACGACGATCTGGTGGTCCTGCGCCCCGAAGGGCTGTACTGCGCCGCCGGTGATTTCCACATCGATCCCTGGCGACCGGTCCCGCGCGCGGTCATCACCCATGGCCACGGCGATCACGCACGCCCGGGCATGGGCGAATACCACTGCAGCGACGGCAGCCTGCCGATCCTGCGCTGGCGCCTGGGCGATGTGCCGGTGCAGGCGCATGCCGAGGGCGTGCCGTTCCGCCTGGGCCGGGTGCAGGTATCGCTGCATCCCGCCGGCCATGTACTGGGATCTTCGCAGGTGCGCATCGACGACGGGCAGCAGGTCTGGGTGGCGTCCGGCGACTACAAGCGCCAGCCTGATCCAACCTGTGCGCCGTTCGAAGTGGTGCCCTGCGATACCTTCATCACCGAGGCCACCTTTGCCCTGCCGATCTATCGTTGGCCGGACACGCCCACCGTCGCTGCGGAGATCGTGGCGTGGCGCCGCGAATGCGAACAGCGCGGCGAAGCTGCCATCCTGCTGTGCTATGCACTGGGCAAGGCGCAACGGGTACTGGCCGAACTGCTGCCGCTGGACGATCGCCCGGCCTGGCTGCACGGTGCCATCGCCAATGGTGTGGAGGTGTATCGGCAGGCCAACGTGCCAATGCTGGAGACGCTGGCGGTGGCCGAGCAGGGTCGCCAGCCGGATGCCGCCGGCCAGTTGATCCTCGCCCCGCCCTCGGCCGCCGGCACGCCGTGGATGCGCCGCTTCGGCCGCTACCAGCTGGGCTTCGCCTCGGGCTGGATGCAGCTGCGCGGCAACCGGCGTCGCCGCAACGTCGATCGTGGCTTCGTCATTTCCGATCACGCCGATTGGCCCGCACTGCTGCAGACCATCGAACAGACCGGCGCGCAGCGGGTGATCGCCACCCATGGTAATACCGATGCGTTGATTCCCTTCCTGCGCGAGCGCGGCGTAGCGGCTGAAGCCTTCCGTACCGATTTCGGGAGCGAGGAATGAAGGCCTTCGCGGCGCTCTACCAGCGCCTGGACCGCAGCACCGCCACGCTGGACAAGCGTGCGGCATTGATCGATTACTTCCGCCAGGCAGGCGCGCACGATGCGGCGTGGGCGCTGTACCTGCTCAGCGGTGGCAAGGTGGGCGGCGCACGCCGCAAGATCGCCGCCAGTGGCGAACTGCGCGCCTGGATTGCCGAAGAATCCGGCTTGCCGCCATGGCTGGTGGAAGACAGCTATGCGCAGGTCGGTGACCTGGCCGAAACGTTGACCCTGCTGCTGGATGATCCATCCCAGCCGGCCGCCGACCGTGCGTTGGCGGATTGGATCGAACAGCATCTGCTGGCGGTGGCCAACCAGCCCGAAGCGGTACGCCGTGCGGCGGTCGTCGCGGGCTGGCAGCAGCTGTGCAGCAGCGAACGCCTGGTGTTCAACAAGCTGCTGACCGGCGCCCTGCGCGTTGGCGTCTCGCAGCGGCTGGTGCAGCAGGCACTGGCGGAGTGGTCCGGGCTGGACATCGCGCGCATCGCCCAGCGCATGCTTGGCGAGTGGGTGCCCTCGCCCGCACTGCTGGGCCAGCTGCTGTCGCCGGATGAGCTCCCACTGGACCGGCAGCAACCCTACCCGTTCTTCCTCGCCTCGCCACTGGAAGGCGATCCTGCCGAACGCCTCGGCCCCATCGAAGATTGGCTGCTGGAATGGAAGTGGGATGGCATCCGCCTGCAGCTGCTGCGCCGGCGCGGCGAGGTCGCATTATGGTCACGCGGCGAAGAGCGGCTGGATGGTCGCTTCCCCGAAATCGAACAGGCGGCGATGGCGCTTCCCGACGGCTGCGTGCTGGACGGAGAGCTGCTGGCCTGGGACGAAGCCACGGACCTGCCGCGTGCATTCACCGCGCTGCAGACCCGCATCCAGCGCCGCAAGCCCGGTGCGGCTACCCTGCGCAACACGCCGGTGCGCGTGCTCGCCTATGACCTGCTGGAACACGATGGCGCGGACCTGCGTGAGTTGCCGTTGCGGGAACGGCGTGCACGGCTTGCCGACGTCGTCGGTGCCCTGGGTGATGCACGGATCCAGCTCTCACCCGACGTTGCCGCCGAAGACTGGCCGCAGGCGGCCGCGATGCGCGATGTGGCACGCGAACGTGGCGTGGAAGGGCTGATGCTGAAACGTCGTGCCTCGCCCTACCAGGCCGGGCGACGCCGCGGCGACTGGTGGAAATGGAAGGTCGATCCGCTCACCATCGATGCAGTGCTCCTGTACGCGCAGGCTGGCCATGGGCGGCGCAGCACGTTGTACACCGACTACACCTTCGGCGTCTGGGACGGCGACACGCTGGTACCGGTGGCCAAGGCCTATTCGGGCCTGGATGACAAGGAGATCCTCGCGCTTGATCGCTGGATCCGCGCCAACACCCGCGAGCGCTTTGGCCCGGTGCGCAGCGTACGCCCCGAACACGTCTTCGAACTGGGCTTCGAGGCGGTCAACCGCAGCAGCCGGCACAAGTCCGGTATCGCCGTACGCTTTCCACGCATCCTGCGCTGGCGCCACGACAAGCCAGCCAGCGAGGCCGATCAGCTGGCTACCCTGCAGGCGCTGGCGCGATGAACCGCAGCCAGGCACTACGCCGGCTGGAAGACTGGTTCGCGTCGAAAGGCTGGCGCTCGTTGCCGTTCCAGCGCGCGATGTGGCGGCACTATCTCGCCGGCGGATCCGGGTTGCTGCACACGCCCACAGGCAGCGGCAAGACACTGGCGATGTTCGGGGGACCGCTGCTGCAGGCCATGATCGACCCACCGCCTTCGCCCCGCCGCGCCAGTGCGGTACGCCCGCTGCAGGTGCTGTGGGTGACGCCCTTGCGCGCGTTGGCCAGCGACACCGCGCGTGCACTGCAGGCCGTGGTCGATGGGTTGCAGCTTGGATGGCGTGTCGGCCTGCGCAGCGGTGACGCCAGCAACCGCGAACGACGACAGGCACGCGAGGGCCGCATCGACGTACTGGTCACGACGCCGGAATCACTGGCGCTGCTGTTGAGCTATCCGGATACGCTGCCGCGCATGCGCCAGCTGCGCTGCGTGGTGGTGGACGAATGGCACGAACTGCTGGGCAACAAGCGCGGTGTCCTGCTGCAGTTGAATCTGGCCGTGCTGCGCGATGCCGCGCCTGCATTGCAGCTGTGGGGGCTGTCGGCCACGCTGGGCAATCTGGATGAGGCGCGCGACGTGCTGCTGCCCGGACAGCCCGACGCGCCGATCGTGCAGGGCGTGCGCCCGCGTGCGACCACGGTGCGCAGCCTGCTGCCCGAACCCGGTGAACGCTTTCCCTGGGCCGGGCACCTGGGCCTGGCCCAACTGCCGCGGGTGCTGGACGCATTGATGCAGGCACGCAGCAGCCTGCTCTTCACCAACACCCGTGCACAGGCAGAACTGTGGCATCAGGCGCTGGCGTCGGTCTGGCCCGAGCAACACGACACGCTTGCGCTGCACCACGGTTCGCTGGATCCAGCGCTGCGCCAGCAGGTGGAGGACGGGCTGCGTGCAGGAACGCTGCGCTGCGTGGTCGCCACCTCCAGCCTCGACCTCGGCGTGGACTTTCCCGAGGTCGAACAGGTACTGCAGCTGGGCAGCCCGAAGGGCGTCGCCCGCCTGCGCCAGCGCGCCGGACGTGCGCGCCATCGTCCCGGTGCCAGTGGCGCGATCCTGTGCGTGCCCAGCCATGCGCTGGAACTGGCCGAGTACGCAGCCGTGCGTCGCGCACTGGCCGAAGGCGTGGTCGAAGCACGCAGGCCGCCGATGCTGTCGCTGGACGTTCTGGCCCAGCATGCGGTCAGCCGTGCCCTGGCCGGTGGCTTCCACGGTGATGCGCTGCTGGCGCAGGTCCGGCGCACCCATGCGTTCGCATCCCTGGCCGAGGACCAGTGGCAGGCCGTGCTGACTTTCATCGTGCAGGGGGGCCAGGCCCTGGCCCAGTACCCTGACTTCCACAAGGTCGTGCAGGACGCCGATGGCCGCTACCGGATGCACGACCGGCGCCAGGCACTACGCCACCGGCTGTCGATCGGCACCATCAGCAGCGATGGCAGCGTGCGCGTGCAGTTCCTGCGCGGGGCCGGCCTCGGCGCCGTGGAGGAACAGTTCGCCAGCCGCCTGCGCCGCGGAGACCGCTTCCAGTTCGCCGGGCGCCTGCTGGAGCTGGTGCAGCTGCGCGACATGACCGCCTTCGTGCGGCTGGCACGAGGGCGCGGTGAAGGTGTCGTGCCCCGCTGGCAGGGAGGCCAGCTGCCGCTGTCGATGGCACTCGGCGGCGAACTGGAGTCGGTGCTGTCAGGCGCCGACGACAGTGCGGAAGCGCGCTGGCTGGCACCGCTGCTGGCACTTCAGCAGCAGGTGTCGGCGCTTCCCGGCCCGGACCACGTGCTGCTGGAGGACGTACGCCGCCGCGAAGGCCAGTTCCTCTTCGTCTATCCCTTCGCCGGACGCCACGTGCACGAGGCGCTGGCCGCCCTGTTGGCACTGCGCTGCACCCGCCAGCAACGCAACAGCATCGGCTATGCCGTGAATGATCACGGCCTGGTGCTGGCACCGGCGCAGGCGATCGACCTGGACGCGGCGCAATGGCATGCGTTGTTCACCACCGATCAGCTGCTGGACGATCTGCGTGCGGCGGTGAACCTGGGCGAGCTTGCGCGGCGCCAGTTCCGTGGCATCGCGCGCGTCGCAGGCCTGCTGGTACCCAGCCTGCCGGGGGGCATGCCGCGATCGCTGCGCCAGCTGCAGGCCTCGGCGGGCCTGCTGTACGACGTATTGCGCGAGCATGACCCCGAGCACCTGCTGCTGGCGCTGGCCGAACGCGAAGTGCTGCATGACAGCCTTGACCTGCCGGGGCTGCGCCAGGTGCTGGTCCGGATCGGCGCGCGACGCATGTCGATGCAGCGCCCTGCATCGCTGACGCCCCTGGGCTTTCCACTGTGGGCCGAACGCCTGCGCGGACAGTTCAGCAACGAGGACTGGCGTACCCGCGTGCAACGCGCGGCCCAGCAGCTGGAACGTCGCCATGGCCGATGAAATACCGCTGCTGCTTGCCGGCGAACCGGTGACCCTGACGGGCGCACGCGCACTCTACTGGCCGGCGCGGCAGGCGCTGCTGATCGCGGACCTGCACCTGGGCAAGGCCGATGTGTTCCGCCGCGCCGGCATCGCGCTGCCCAGCGGCGGAACCGGCGAAGACCTGCAACGCCTGCAGGGTCTGCTGGACAGGCACGCCTGCCGCGAACTATGGATCCTGGGCGACATCCTGCATGGGCCGGCGCATCGCGCCGCCTGGTACCAGCAATGGCTCGGCTGGCGCGAACGCAACACCGCACTGGACGTGCATGTCCTGCCCGGAAATCATGACCGGCAGCTACCGCATGCCCAGCTGCAGGTGCAGATCCACGAGGAGGTGCGGCTGGCGCCGTTCCTGCTGCGCCATGAACCGTGCGCAGACCCGGCGTGGCACGTGGTCGCAGGCCACCTGCATCCGCAGGTCGCACTGCCCGCATTGCGCCGGCGCTTCCCGGCCTTCTGGCTGCGCGAGCGGATGACGGTCCTGCCGGCCTTTTCCGCGTTCACCGCCGGAATCGTGCCTGCTCCCGCCAGCGGCGAACAGATGATCGCCTGCGTGGAAAACGGCCTGGTGGAACTGCCAGTGGCTTGAATCAGGCCGGACGAATGTCCAGCTGCGGCATCAACTGGAGCTCAGGCGTGTCAACTTCACGTCGCCGCGGCAAGGCCTGGATTGCCGCCAGCATCTCCTGTGCGCAGGCGCGGATGCGTCCGTGGTGCTCCGGCGATGCATGACTGATCAAGCTGCCCACATGGAATTCGAACACGTCCTCCAGTACGTCGGGCTGGTCCTCGTGCAGCATCTGCAACAGTCCGCGCAGCTTGCAGATTTCCGATTCCAGCTCCTCGACCGCGAACCACATGGCGTCCTCCTCTTCAACAACAGGCGGCACGTCCGGGCCGCGACAGGCCGCAACGGCAGCGCCGCCCGGGCCACGCGCGATGTCAATCACGGAAAGGAAAACGGGCGACGCGCAATCGCGTGCAACCTACTTCTCGCATATACACGGTGAGGCAACCGTTAATTCGCGTGACAGCACGCTTCACGCATTCGCAGTGATCGCGCCGATGCCAGGCATCTGCGCCCCTGCAGCCAACGCGTCGACAAATGCCGGATCCAGCGCAAGCGAACCGAACCAGCCATGCTGGGTACCGCTGAGCACGCGCAGCATGTGGCCACGCCCACCCGGCAGGCGCCCCATCGGCCCGAGCAGCACGTCGCGCGCCTTTGCCCAGGCATCGCGATCAGACTGGAACAGCGGCGTCAGCCAACGGCTCCAGCGCTGGTAGACCGCAACGTGCGCCCTGCGCTGCGCCTGGTAGGCCTGCAATGCAGCGCCTCCCCCGCCATGTGCGCGCACGGCATCGCGCAATGCCAGCGCATCGAGCAGCGCCATGTTCACGCCCTGCCCCAGCTGCGGGCTCATCGCATGTGCGGCATCGCCGGCCAGCACCATGCGGCCGCAATGCCAGCGCGTCATCACGGCGTCACGGTAGACCGCGCGCGCCAGCTGGCCGGCATCATGCAGATGCGCAAAGCGCGCGCTGGCCTGCGGCCACAGCGCGTGCAGCTCGTCCAGCCAGGGCGTCATGCCATCGGCCTGCCATCGTTCGAAGTCGGCGCGTGGCAGGCTCCAGAAGAAGCTCAGGCGCGGCGTGTCATCACCGGGCCGCGTACCGACCGGCAGCAGCCCGATCATCTTGCGCGCGGCCACGTAGCGCTGCCGCAGCTCCTGCAGGTGCGGCCAGTCCTCGGCCGGCAGCAGGCACCACAGTGCGCCCCAGGGATACACGCGGTCCAGCCCGGTGCCGCCTTCGATCGAGCCGCGCAGCGTCGAAGCCGCACCATCGGCGGCCACCACCAGGTCGAACGGCCCATGCATGCGGCCCTCACTGTCATGCAGGCGGCCCTGTGCGGCATCCACTGCGGCAATGGTGACGCCGGCATGCAGCTGGCCCGCACCCGCACGCGCCCCGTCCAGCAGCGAGAACAGCGCCCCACGCTGCATGCCGAGGCCGTGCAGGCGCGCATCCAGGCCGTCATAGCGCATGTCCATCACCGTGCGCTCGCACGGCGTATCGCCATACAGACGGTGCACCGGCGCCGCATGCGCGCGCACGGCATCAAGCAGGCCCATCTGCCACAGCACCTGCAGGCCGCTGGGCTGCAGCAGGAAGCCGGCGCCAACCGGCCCCGGCGAGGGCACGCGTTCGAAGATCTCCACCTCGTGGCCATCACGAGAGAGCAGGATGGACAATGCCTGTCCAGCGGTGCCGTAGCCGATCACGGCGATGCGCAGTCGTTCCTTCATCGGCGCATTGTGCCCGAGCGCAAATCCGGATGGCCACCTGGAACCCTGTCCACAGCGCCGCAATGCCCGTCGCGACGCAAAAAAAACCCCGCCGAAGCGGGGTTTTCAACGCACTGTCGAGTGGATCACTCGGCCGGCGTGATGTTCGAAGCCTGGGCACCCTTCGGGCCCTGGGTCACGTCATAGGTGACACGCTGGCCTTCCTGCAGGCTGCGGAAGCCCTTGGAGTTGATGGCGGAGAAGTGCGCGAACACGTCGGCGCTGCCATCCTCCGGCGAGATGAAGCCAAATCCCTTGGCGTCGTTGAACCACTTGACGGTACCGTTCGGCATGGTGATGCGAGACCTTATGCAATGAATGGGTGGTGTACGCTGAACCCGCGCACAAGCTGAGTATGCAAAGCTTGCTCGGGGAAGACAATCACCCCCGCGCCAATTCGCCCACCAGTTCCGGAAGTCCGTTGCTGGCCGCCTGCACGTTCGCCAGTACTTCGGCCATCGTAATCTCCTCGCCATCACCGCAGCCGGCGGCCCAATTGGCGATGATTGCCAGGCAGGCGTAATCCAGCCCCAGCTCGCGTGCCAGCGCGGCCTCCGGCATGCCGGTCATGCCTACCAGGTCGCAGCCGTCACGGCGCATGCGGGCGATCTCGGCGATGGTCTCCAGGCGCGGGCCCTGCGTCGCGCCGTAGCAGCCACCGTCATGGACCGTGACGCCGGTCACTTTCGCTGCCGCCAGGATCTTGCTGCGCAGCATCGGCGTATAGGGGTGGCCGAAATCGACGTGGACCACGTCGGTGCCTTCTTCTTCACAGATCGTGCTGATGCGGCCCCAGGTGTAGTCGATGATCTGGTCCGGGCAGGCCAGCACGCGCGGACCGAAGTCTTCGGTGATGCCACCCACCGTGTTCAATGCCAGCACGCGCTGCGCGCCCAGCTGCTGCAGCGCGGCCAGGTTGGCGCGGTAGTTGATCTTGTGCGGCGGCAGTGAGTGCCCCTCGCCATGCCGCGCCAGGAACGCCACGCGATGGCCGAGCAGCGTGCCCACGCGCACCGGGCCGGACGGGCGGCCAAAGCGGGTGTCGACCTCGTGGGTCTGCACGTCGTCGAGCTTGGCCAGGTTGTAGACACCGGTACCGCCGATCACGGCCAGGGCGATCTGTTGCATTCAAAGCACTCCATGGAAAGACGAACGCCGGCACCCGAGGATGCCGGCGGTGGAAGAAGACGCGCCGCAGGCAGCTGCGCCGTTACTCCTTCATTGCGTAGATCGCCGGCACGCAGCGCAGGGTCTCGTTGACGTCCATGCCGAAGCCGAACACGTAGCGGTCCGGCAGCTCGATGCCGGCGTAGTCGGCGGTCACGTCCGGCAGTGCGCGGTCGTGCTTCTTCACGGTCATCGCGGCGATGCGCACGTCGGTCGCGCCCTGCTCCAGGCACCAGGTGCGGACGCCCTGCAGGGTGTAGCCCTCGTCGAGGATGTCGTCGATCAGCAGCACGCGGCGGCCGAACAGCGAGGTGGCCGGCTTGTGCTTCCAGACCAGGTCTCCGCCGGTGGTTTCACCACGGTAGCGGGTCGCGTGCAGGTAATCGAACTGCACGTCCTGGCCGCGCGCGCCCAGTTCCAGCGCCAGCTGGCCGGCGAACGGCAGCGCACCATGCATGATGGACAGGAACAGCGGCACCTCGCCCTTGTAATCGCGCGCGATGGCGTCGGCGATACCGGCGATGGCCTTGTCGATGGTGGGGCGGTCGACCAGCAGGTCAGCCTGGGCCAGGGCCTGGGAAATGGTGAGGTTGGGCATCAGACGGTTCTTCCAAGGGTTTCAAGCAGACGGGATTGGGTGTCGCCATGGCGGGCGTCGGCCAGCAGGCCGTCCCAGCCGAGCGCGCCGCGGCCAAGCAGGCCCAGCAGCGCAGCAGTATTGAGGGAGCGTCCCTGCACCGCGTGCAGGGCTTCATCGACCAGTTCCGGGTGGCAGACCAGCACTACGTCGCAGCCCGCATCCAGATGCGCGTGCACGCGTGCCGGCACGCCACCGGCGCTGTGCGAGGCGGCCATGCCGATGTCATCGGAGAACACCACGCCACGGAAGCCGAGCTCGCCACGCAGGATGTCCTGGATCCAGCGCGGGGAATAGCCGGCCGGCTCCGGCGCCACCTGCGGATAGATCACGTGCGCCATCATCACCGCATCGGCACCGGCGGCGATGCCGGCCTGGAACGGCACCAGGTCCTGGGCGCGCAGTTCGTCCAGCGCGCGCGGATCGATCGCGGTATCGACGTGGGTGTCTTCCAGCACGGTGCCGTGGCCGGGGAAATGCTTGAGCGTGGCGGCCATGCCGACCGCATGCATGCCGCGCACATAGGCGGCGGTGAACGCGGCCACCACCTGCGGGTCTTCACTGAAGGCACGGTTGCCGATGGCGCGGTTGCCGCGGCCAAGGTCGACCACCGGCGCGAAACTCAGGTCGAGGCCGCTGGCACGTACTTCGCTGGCCATCAGCCAGGCATGCTGCTCGGCCAGGGCCAGCGCCTGCTGCGGGTCGGCGGCGTACAGCGCGCCGATGTCCTGCAGCGGCGGCAGCGCGCTGTAGCCCTCGCGGAAACGCTGCACACGGCCGCCTTCCTGGTCCACGCAGATCAGCTGCGGGCGCGGGGCGGCGGCACGGATCGCCGCACTCAGATCGGTCACCTGCTGGCGCGAGGCGAAGTTGCGCTTGAACAGCACCACCCCGGCCACGGCGTCGTGCTGCAGCCAGTCACGTTCCTGGGCGGTCAGTTCGGTGCCGGCAACGCCGATCAGCAGCATGGTCGATCTCCACAACGCGCGCCCGCATGGCGCAGTGCCGCATTGTCGCAGAACCGGCCGACAGGCGCAGGGGGCAGACGAAGGGGAGTGTGGGGTCAGAGCCCCTGCGGGGATCTGACCCCGGGGTCGGATTCCCGCGGGGGGCTGCCCCCGGTCTGCTCAGACCTTGCAGCCGTCCGGGCCGCAGGCCTCGTCGCCGTCAGCCGAAGCTGCCGGGGCGCCCTGTTCGGCTGCGATCTGGCGAAGGGCGTTGGCGAAGGCCTCTGGCGGCTGGGCCCCGGAAATGGCCCACTTCCCATCGATGACGAAAGTCGGCACCGAGGAAATGCCCAGTGCATGGACCTGCGCCAGCCTGGCTTCGACCTCGGCCAGGCCGCGGTCGGAGCCCAGCATCTGCGCGATTTCAGCACCGTCCAGGCCGCCAGCCACGCCGGCCTTCACCAGCACTGCAGTATCGGCCAGATTCTGGCCATGCTCGAAGTGGGCACGGAAAAGTGCTTCGCCGACCGCATCCTGCACGCCGTGCTGGCCGGCCAGCCACAACACCCGATGCGCCGGCAGCGTGGTCACCCGCACCTGGCCCTGGCTGAAATCCATCGGCAGGCCCTCGGCCCGCGCGGTGGTCTGGGTCTGGCCGAGGATCTGCTCGGTGCGCTCGACGCCACCGAACTTGCGCACATAGGCCTCGCGCAGCGGCACCGGGGTGGCGTCCGCGTCCGGGTCCAGCTGGAACGGCTGCCAGTGGATATCGAGTTCAGGCGCATTGGCGCCGAGCAACTGCACACCCTGCTGGAAGCGATGCTTGCCGATCCAGCACCAGGGGCAGACCACGTCGGAGTAGATGTCGATTCTCATCCCCACCACATGGGGCCCGCCTCCCTCGAAAAAAGGGGACGGAGGGGATTAAGTCGTTTCCAGCACAGCTGGGGTAAAGACGACTTAATCCCCTCCGTCCCCTTTTTTTGGGGGCTTCACCACTGTGAATAGGGATGGCTGGCCAGTGCGACGTTGTAGTAGCGCGCGTCGTCGGTGACTTCGGCACCCACCCAGTCCGGCAGTTCGATCGCCTGGTCGGCGCTGTCCAGCTCGACTTCGGCCACGACCAGGCCGGCGTTGTCGCCGAGGAACTCGTCCACCTCCCAGGTCAGGCCGGCGTGTTCGACCAGGTGGCGGCGCTTGTCGATCAGGCCACCGACGCACAGCGCCAACAGGGCGCGCGCATCCTCCACCGGGATCGGGTAGTCGAACTCCTGGCGGGTATGGCCGATGGTGCGCGACTTCAGGTTCAGCGCGGCGTGGTCGCCTTCGATGCGCACGCGCACCGAGGCGTTCTGGGTGCCGCGGTCGAGCGCGCCCATGTCGTTGATGTAGCCCTGCGCCATCGGGATCACCCGATGCGCGGCGGTGCGCCAGCCATCACTGCTGACGAGGAATTTGCGTTCGATTTCGATGCCCATCGCGCCATTATGCGCGATGGGTGATGACAACCTGTCAGCGCTTCTCGAACACCGCGATGCTTTCCACGTGCGCGGTATGCGGGAACATGTCCATGGCACCGGCGCTGACCAGGGTGAAGCCCTGTTCGTTGACCAGATAGCCGGCATCGCGCGCCAGCGAGCCCGGGTGGCAGCTGACGTAGACAATGCGCTTGAACTGCTTCAGCGGCAGCTGCTGCAGCACTTCGATCGCACCCGAGCGCGGCGGGTCCAGCAGCAGCTTGTCAAAGCCCTGGCGCATCCACGGGGTGCTGCGCTGGTCCTGGGTCAGGTCGGCGCTGAAGAACTGCGCGTTGGCCAGGCCGTTGCGCTCGGCGTTCTCACGCGCACGCGCCACCAGGCCGGCATCGCCTTCCACGCCAACCACCTCGCGCACGCGGCGCGCCAGCGGCAGGGTGAAGTTGCCCAGGCCGCAGAACAGGTCCAGTACACGCTCGTCCTCACCCGGTTCCAGCAGGTCCAGGGCGTGGGCGATCATCTTCTCGTTGAGCTTGGCATTGACCTGGATGAAGTCCAGCGGGCGGAACGCCAGCTCGACATCCCACGGCGCCAGACGGAACGACAGCGGCACATCCTGCCCGTCCAGCGGCTGCACGGTATCCACGCCGCCGGACTGCAGGTAGATCACGAAGCCATGCTGCTGGCCGAAAGCCGCCCAGGCCGCGCGGTCGGCATCGCTGAGCGGCTGCAGATGGCGAACGGTCAGGACCACGGCCTGGTCACCGGCGATGAATTCGATCTGCGGGATGTCACGCTTGCCATCGAGTGACTCGATGAAGGTGGACAGCGCCTCGACCTTGGTACCGATCTCGGGGATCACGGTCAGGCACTGGCTGAGGTCGGCGACGAAGCGCGGATCCTGTTCACGGAAGCCGACCAGGGTCTTGTCCTTCTTTTCGACCCGGCGCACCGAGAAACGGCCCTTGCGGCGGTAGCCCCAGCTCTCGCCGACCAGCGGCGCCAGCACGGTGCCCGGCTTCACATGGCCGATCCGCTCCAGGTTGTCCATCAGCACGCGCTGCTTGGCCACGATCTGCTGGTCCTCGTCCAGGTGCTGCAGCACGCAGCCGGCGCAGGTACCGAAATGGGGGCACTTGGGGGCCACCCGCTGCGGCGAGGCCTGCAGCACCTCCAGGGTGCGCGCCTCGTCGAAATGGCGGCTGCGGGCAGTCTGCTCAGCCATCACCACCTCGCCGGGCAGCGCGCCGCTGACGAAGGTGACCTTGCCGCCCTCGCCTTCACGGCGGGCGACACCGCGACCATCATGGCTGAGGTCGAGGATCTCGGTCTGGAATGGGGTACGGTCAGTGCGGGAACGGGATCGGGCCACGTGGCAACAGGCTGCGGGCAAAAATGGGGGCGTATTGTCGCAGATCCTGACCGACGGGGCCTGGACCCGCTTGCGCCCGTGGCCGTCGTGCTTGATGATTGGGCCAGCTGACATGGAGGCAGCCCTGATGCAGATGACCCCGCGGGCCGCACGGCCCCGCTTCCTGCTTGTCGAGGACGACATCATCAGCCGCGGTTTTTTCAAGGCGGCGTTGGAAACGTTACCGGCGGATGTGGATACCGCAGATTCGCTGGCCAGTGCCCTGGCCAGTGCCGAACCCGGCGCGCATGATCTGTGGCTGATCGACGTCAACCTGCCGGATGGCAATGGCGCGCAACTGCTGCGTGAGCTACGCCGCTCACATCCCGACACACCGGCGCTGGCACATACGGCCGACGGCGATACCTCCATCCACGCCCGCCTGCGCGAAGCCGGTTTCAGCGACACCCTGGTCAAGCCGCTGGGCCGCGACCAGCTGCTGAAGGCCGTGCGCCGTGCGCTGGTCAACAGCCCGGCGGGAATCTTCGTGGCACAGGCCCCGGCCGCGGTCGAGCTGGCCGTTCAGGACTGGGACGAGACTGCGGCATTGGCCGCACTCAACGGCCAGCGCAACCACCTGATCGCACTGCGCGAGCTGTTCCTGGCCGAGTTGCCCGGTGTGCGCGACGCGGTCGAGCAGGCGGTGGACCAGCACGACGAGCGCCAGCTGCGCAGCCAGTTGCACCGGTTGCAGGCGAGCTGTGGCTTCGTGGGGGCGGCACGGTTGGGCCGGGCGGTGCGCCAGCTGCATCATGCACCCGAGTCCGGGCAGGCCCAGGACGGGTTCCGCGCCGCGGTAGCTGCCCTGCTGCATTGAGGGTTTTTCGGCAGGGCTGCGCCCTGCACCCGCAGAGGCTTCAAGCCAAGCCAAGGCAACAGCAACAGCAACGGCATGCATTCCGTGGGTTGGCGGTGCGGTATCGGAGGGCGGGGACGCCGTAAACCCGTCCTTGGGGGCTTGGCAGCCGCATCCATGCGGCTGACACCCCGCCCTCCGATACCGCCCCACCTCTTACAGTTTTCCGCGATCGGGTAGATCCACGCCATGCGTGGATGAATTTCTGTCAGATATCGAAATCAATCTGGGGTCGGTTCCGTTTTACTGCGGAAAAAGGTTACGACCCCACCCCCTTCCGACAGCGCGCG